>JBDSAR010000181.1:0-5656 GCA_039922035.1 Chthoniobacteraceae bacterium | reverse complement strand
TCGCCGGCCTGCCGCTTGAGCAGTGCGTTGAACGACGGTTCGCTCACGCACGCGCAGACCTGACCTTCATACACGATGTGCGGATGGAAAAACGAAACGCGCAGCCGCGTGCGATCGGCGAGCCCGTGCGTGCGCAGATTCGGCGGCTCGTGCCACGGCTCGTATTCGCCAGCGTAGGGGACGCTGCCGAGTTTTGGATCGGCCACGGGATCAAAGTCCGCGCCTTCCTTGAGCACGCGGCCCGCTTCGCTTTTCACGGTGAGCGGTGCACCGGGGCGGCGGATCATGTTCACGAGCCCGCACTCCTCGATGCGCGGCTCGCTCCACCAGATCGTCCCACGATGCCCGCCCCACACGCCGAAGTAGAGCTGCACCTCGGAATGATCGAGTGAGTTGAACGTGATGTGGTGCGTCTGCCAGTCCTGCGTCGGCTTCTCGTGGACGAAGGTGTGGTTGAGCTGCACGCCCTTTTCCGCGATGGCCTTGATGTCCGCGTGCGCGCCCTCAAAGCCAGAGGTCTTGATGCGCACCGACACGTGGTATTGCCGGAATGGCTGCACGGTCAGCCGCTGGCTCATGCGCGCGTTCTCTTCCGTGGCGTCAGAGCGCAGTGCGCCGTTTTCGGAAATGAGGTTGTCGTCCACAAAGCCCCACGCCTTGCGATTCGCGAGCGCGGTGTCTTTCAGCGCGACATCGGGGTCAGGCACATGGCGCGCGATGGAATCCTTCACGACGAAAAGCGCGTCCTTCACCGGCAGGCCCTCGGCGAGATTCGGATCGTTCGAGAGCAGATCGTTCGAGTAGCCGACATTGAATAGTGCGGGAACGAGTTCGATGCCGATCTCCTTCGCCGCGGTGCGCACGCGGACGACATTTTCAAAGTAATGCTTCGGCAAGGTCGGCACGCGGGCAAATTTCGAGTCCGTGATTAGGAAATGCGTGTAGCCTGCGGGTTTCGCGCGCTTCATCAGCGCGATGATGCGATCCGCCTGCTCGTTCACCTGATAGTTTGCCGGCGCATACACCCATCGCTCCTTCGGCCCCGCAAATGCGGCGGACAGTGCGCAGAGCAGGCAGACGATCCAGAGGCGAAGCACCGAGGCGAGGTGGGCGAAGGTCATGCGCGATGATTGCGATATGCCGTCGGGAGTTGGGAGCGCCAAATGTCGGAGCACCGTGGCAGTTCGGAGTTGGACAGCAAATGGCGTCCGGACATAGTGCGGGCCCTCACATTACAAAACATCCCTGCCATGCGCTCCTCCTTGCTCCGTCCATTCACCCTCGCTGCAATTTCACTGCTCGCCGCCGGCTCGCTGACCCTCGCCGCAAATCCATTTGTCGGCCGCTGGGCGCTGACGATTCCAGGCGGAGGCGCGGGTTGGCTGGGCATCGAGGAAAAGGACGGCGCGCTGAAGGGGAGCATCCTGTGGGGCGGCGGCAGCGTCGTGCCGGTGCAGGAAGTGAAAGTCGAGGGCGACACGCTGATCGTGACACGCAGCAAGCCGAACGCGCCGGCAACGGAAGTCATCAGCGCGAAGGCGGCGGGCGATGATTTGAAACTCACGACCGTGCGGAACAAGGACGGCAAGGAATCGGGTCGCGCGGAATTTTCCGGCCATCGCATTCCGCCGGTCCCGCCGACGCCCGACCTCTCGAGGGTGAAATTTGGCGAGCCGATCGCGCTTTTTAACGGGAAGGATCTCGCGGGCTGGCGGCTGCTGAAACCGGATGCCGACAACGGATGGAGCGTCGCAGACGGCGTGTTGATGAACCGAATCGAAAAAGGAAAGCACCACGGAAACATCCGTACGGATCGCGAGTTTGAGGACTTCAACATCAAGCTCGAAGTCCGCACGCAGGAAGGCAGCAACAGCGGCATTTACCTGCGCGGCATCTACGAGATTCAGGTCGCGGAGAGCTTCGGCAAGCCGCTCGATCCGCACAACATGGGTGCGCTCTACAGCCGCATCACGCCGAGCGTGGCGGCGGAAAAGCCGATCGGCGAATGGCAGACTTTCGACATCACGCTCGTGGATCGGCACGTCACCGTCGTGCTGAATGGCAAGACGATCATTGATAACCAGACCGTGCTCGGCTGCACCGGCGGTGCGATGACGAGCGATGAGATGAAGCCCGGCCCGATTTATCTCCAGGGCGATCACACGAACATTGACTACCGCAACATCGTGCTGCGTCCGGTGGTGAAGTAAGCTGCCCGCAACGACCTCGATCGCTGGCGAGGCGCGGTAGGATTTTCAAGCGGAGCGCGAGTCATTGCGCTGTCTTCACCGGTGCTCCGAGAACCCCCGGCGGTGGCAGACGGATGCTCAGAATATAGGCGGCAATGTCCCAGCGTTGCACCTCGGTGAGAGCCGGGGCGAAGTTCACCATCGGCGTCCCACTCATGCCCGTGCTGAGGATTCGGAAGATGTCCGCTGCGCCATCGCCGCAGCGGAGATGTGCCTGGCGGAGATCGGCTGGCTGCGCGGGAAAGCCCCAGCCGTCTTTCAGCGCTGGCACGGCGAGTCCGTTGCCGTCGCCTTTCGCTCCGTGACAGGTGGCGCAGATGGTCGCGAAGAGAACATTGCCCGCTGAAGCGTGCGAGCGCGTCGCATCGGCATTGCGCAGCCACGCGGGCGGTTCGGGCATTTCGAGTGCGGGTGCGTCGTTCTCCGCGTGACGCCAGCGCCGGGAGAAGGTCTTCACGTATTCGATGACTGCGGTGACCTCGCTGCTTGAGAGACCGGTGAACATGCCCATCGCGGTGCCGCTAAGTCCGCCGGTGATGGTGCGCCGCAGGTCGTCGTCCGTGGGCAGCTTGTCATACGGAGTGGTGCGAAACTTGAACCAGCCTTCGCGGAAGGATCTCGGCTTCGGCTGGAGATCCTTCGCGAACTCACCATTGCCGTCGCCTTTCACACCGTGGCAGAGCAGGCAGTTGCGCTCATACACGTAGCGGCCCTGATCGAAGAGATCGTAGTTGATGCGCGAGCGGTGTGCGGGCGGATCGTCGGCGCATGCCCGCCAGCCACCGCCGCAGATCCCCATCATCACGGCCAGCTTCACGGTGAAATTGAGGGCCGCGGTCAGGACGACAGGTTTCATTCAGGCAGTCATGATTGCTGCGAAATTCGCCCCGGCAAACCGAATCAGATCCCGCATGGGTTTCCGCCGTGCGCCTACTTTTTCCGCAGGAACTTGTGCAGCCGGCCGAATGCACTCCACTCGGTGACAATCAGATTCCCGTCCTTGTCGATCGATGCTCCGTGCGGGGAATTCGTGATGCCGTCCGTCCATTTGTCCTGCGTGAGGCCGAAGTTGGCGCGGTATTTCGGCTCGGGATTGTCGCCGACTTGAGCGGCGATGGCACCCCTCTTGTCGAGCACGGTCACGCGGCCCTGCAGCTCGGGAACGACGGCATTTTCTCCGCGGATGTGGACGGCGGCGGGCATGCGGAGATCCTTTTGGATGACCTTCACAAAGTTGCCGTCGAGGTCCCAGTATTCCACCCGGTTGTTGTTGCGGTTGCAGACGAAGAGGAGCGGTTTTTCGCCGCGCGTATCGAGCGCGATGCCGTGGCAGGTCTTGAATTTTCCATCCTCCACGCCCGGTTCGCCGAACGCCTTCACAAATTTGCGATCCTTGTCGAACTTGAAGATGTGGTTCGAGCCGTAGCCATCAGCGACGAAGATGGATCCGTCAGGTCCAAGTGTCACCGCGCATGGATTGAAGCCGTTCGCATCTTTGCAGACTCCCGATTCCTCGGGGTATTTGATCGCCCATTCCTGCGTGCCGTCGAACTTCAGCTTGATGACCTCGTGCGCCGAAGGCCGCGCCGCGTAGATGACCTCCGCGCCGTTCTCCTCGCGGATTTCGAGCGCGTGGATTTTTGTCGGGCCAAATGCCCGCTGGAATTTTCCTTCGGCCGAAAAGACGAGGATGCCTCGCGGCGTGTCGGTGGTGACGTAAATGCTCCCGGCTTTGTCAATCGCCACGCCGCCGTGGCAGGGGCCCTGGGGCTGCCCGCCGGGAAGCTTGTCGAAGAAGTTCGGGACGTCCTCGTATTTCAGCCCTTCGGCGAAGGCGTGAAACGAGACGAGTGAGAGGATGGCGAGGAGGGAGTGTGTGATGCGTTGCATACGAGCGCGCTTTTGAACCGCGCCCGGATTTTTGCAACAGAGGAATCGCACCGGAAACTCCCGGCGCGCTACACCACCTGCGGCGGCTCGAAGCCGGGACGGTAGCTGCGCGAGATGATCTCGGCGTTCGCCTTGTCGTGATTCGTGAACCGGCACGTCGCGCTGTTCCAGCGCAGCTCTTCGCCGGGGTAGCGCGTGGCTTTTACTGCGAGCAGCGCGGGCTCGGTGATGCGCCAGCCGATCGTGAGCGGCGTCCACAGCGGCTTGCTGGCACCGAGGCAGTTGTCCGCCCAGTCCTTCCAGTGGTCGCGCGGCTCGACCCTTGGCATCGGCTCGTTGTCCACGACTTTGCCTTTGCGGAAAATGGTGATCTTGCCGTCAGCTTGCAGCAGCAGCGTGCCTTCCTCGCAGACGACCATCGTGTGGTTTGGGCCGACTTTCGTGTCCGGCAGTCCCAGCGCGGCGAAGGACGGGAGGATGCCGCTGTCATTGTAGTGAACGGCGAATTTCTCGCGCACAAATTTTCCGCCGCCGGCGAAAGTGAGCGTGCTCTGGCAATATCCTGCGTGCGCCGTGCCTGCCGGCTTCATCGTGTTTGTGACCACCGCCTCGGGCGACGGCAGATCGTATGCGAAGAAAAGCAGATCGAGCAGATGGCAGCCCCAGTCGGCGAGCTGCCCGCCGCCGGTTTCCCAGAATGCGCGCCAGCGCCGCGGCGCGAGGTCTTCGCTGAAGGGCAGCTTCGCCGTGAGCGGCCCGTGCCACAGATCCCAGTCGAGTTCCGCCGGCACCGGCTTCGCGGGCGTGTATTCGCTCCACGGGTCCACGAAATAAGTCCCGCGTTCGACTCTGCCAGTCCACACGTGGGCTTCCACCGGACGCCCGAGTTGGTTGCTGCGCAGGATTTCCACCGCCTGCATGCGGCCCTCCTTGCACGCGCGCTGGTTGCCCATCTGCGTGATGAGTTTCGGCCGCGCAGCGAGTCCGTCGCGAATCATCCGCAGCTCAGCGAGCTGCTGCACGAGCGGCTTCTGGCCGTAGAGATGTTTGTTGTGCTTCAGCGCCGTGAGCATCATCGGCGCGTGGTGAAAGTCCGGCGTGTCCACGATGACCGCGTCGAACTGATCCGCGCGTTTTGCGAACACCTCGCGATAGTCCGTCGCCGTCCACGCGCCGGGGAACTCCTTCGAGATTTTGTCCAACTCCCGCTTGTCCACGTCGCAGAAGCCCGCGAACTCCACCATCGGGTGCCCCTTCAGTCCGCCGCGCTGCATTTTCGCGACGCCGCCGACGCCGATGTGGAATATGCGCAGCTTGCTGTTCTTGTTCGTCTGCGCGCGAGCAGACCAGGACAGCGATGCGAGACCGGCAGTGAGCACGGCTCCGTTCTTCAGGAAAGTGCGACGGGTGATGGGGGAATGGGGGATGGCAGTCGGTGGAGTTTTCATGGTGGGAGAAGCTCGGCATCATGCACGGTGCAATCGCCGCCTCAAGCTCCCGATTCAATTCCTTCGCGG
>JBDSAR010000180.1:0-4570 GCA_039922035.1 Chthoniobacteraceae bacterium | reverse complement strand
ACGAGCGGCATGTTTCTCTTTGCACTCGCCTGCTTCCTCGGGGAATGGGGCCTGCGCCGACGCTCCGGACTCGCATGAAGATGCGCCTTCGATTGCGGATTGGGAATCAGCACGCCTCATGTCGCGGGACACGGGATGTCGCGGCTGCAACTTTCGCGCAATTGGAATTTGGAAGCCATGAAGCCACGAAACGGAAGGTCATGCACTTTGGTCATTCTCCGCTTCCTGGCTTTATGGTTTCCAAATCATTGCACTGCTTCCATGCGCTGATCTTCGCCCTGTTCTTTGCGGCCTTTGCGCGTGCGGAGGAAAATGTGGATCGAGCGTCGGTAATCATCATGGTCGGTGCGGTGGGCGAGGAGAACTATGCGGAGACTTTCGCCAAGTGGACGGCGAACTGGCAGCACGCGTGCGAGGCGGCGAACGCGAAAGCTGTGACGTTCGGCCTCGACAAGAAATCCAGCGACGCGAAGCCCTCGCCATCCGACCGCGAGCGGCTGAAGGTCGCGCTTGATGCGGAACCTCGCGACGGCGCGAACGAACTCTGGCTCGTGCTGCTCGGTCACGGCACCGCAGATGCGAAGGACGCGAAATTCAACTTGCGCGGCGACGATGTCTCGGTTTCGGAAATTGCGGCGTGGGTGAAGCCGTTCCAGCGTCCGGTCGTTGTCGTGTGCGCGTTCTCCGCGAGCGGGGCGTGGCTGAAGCCGCTCGCCGCGCCGGGGCGCGTGGTGGTCACGGCCACAAAGAGCGGCTCGGAAAACAACTGGTCGCGCTTCGGCGGCTTTCTCTCGCAGGCAATCGCCGATCCCGCGGCGGACATCGACAAGGATGGCGAGACCTCGCTGCTGGAGGCATGGCTCACCGCGGCGCGCAAGACCGCCGAATTTTACAAGGACGAGGGTCGCATCGCCACGGAGCATTCGTTGCTCGACGACAATGGCGACGGCCTCGGCACTCCGCCCGACTGGTTTTCCGGCGTGCGTCTTGCAAAAAAAGGGAAGGACGGTACCGCGCCCGATGGCCAGCGCGCCGCGCAGATTCACCTCGTTCGCAGTACCGCAGAGCGTGCGCTCACGGTGGAACAGCGAGGACAGCGCGATGCGCTGGAGCGCGACCTCGCCGCCCTCCGCGGCCGCAAGGCGGCGATGAAGGAGGACGACTACTTCGCGGAACTGGAGGCGCTGCTGCTAAAAATCGCGCGGATCTATCGGAGTGGATCGTAGGTAGATGCATCTACTTACCTGGCTTGCAGTGTGAGTTCTCCAAGGCTTAAATCGGCGTGCTTCACGGGGCGGGATTAATGGCCTTCGCCGGGGACCACGTGAAAGAGCGCATTTGGGATGCGTCTGACGACGTTACGAGTGAGTTTCACGGCTAGCGCACTGCGGTAATCTGCATTGATTTGACGGTCGTTCATCGCAATCCTCCTGCCACAGTTCCTCACAACCATGACCTCTTCCTTCTCCGTTTACCCGTGCCCAACGGGTCGCACTTACTCTGTGAATTCGCGAATTGTAATCGGTGAGAATACCAGCCGGGCCGTTGGCTTCATGATCAGTGGCTCGGCACTTTCTTGAAATTTACACGGCCAGCTTTCGGTCACCACCGATTACCCTGCGTATGAAACATATCGCCAAGCTGCTCCTAATTGTCACTCTTCTGGGTTTCGCCTCCTGTGCACACCACGACTCCACAACCCAGACAACCCAGAGCACAACGAGGAGCAGCTATAGTAAATAGGTTGGCTCTCCATCACAGATTGATGGGCGACACCTAGGCGCGAGGTTCTTAGGATGGCAAATCCGTTCGCAGTCGTACGCTCCGCGTTCGAGGAGGTGAGCAGCATCGTATGGCTTCTCATCCATACTGTCGTTGAGATGGGGGACCGCGTCACGCGGGGCCGTTTCCCCTTTCGCCTTTCGACGTTCTTCGAGCAGACGGAGCGCACCGGAGTCGGATCGATACCGCTGGTCGCACTCGTCTCCTTTTTCATCGGCCTCACGATGGCGCTCCTCACGGGCTATCAGCTTCAACCCTTCGGCCAGGAGCGGCTCGTGCCGCAGTTGATCGCTGTGGCATTCACCCGCGAACTCGGCCCACTGATGACTGGCATCATGGTGGCGGCGCGCGTCGGCGCAGCATTCACTGCCGAATTGGGGACGATGACCGTGAGCGAGGAAGTCGAGGCAATTGAAGCGATGGGACTCGGTCCGTTACGCTATCTCGTGAGCCCGCGCCTGCTCGCCGTGGTTTTTTTGATGCCGTGTCTTGTGGTTGTTTCCAATGTCACCGCCATGGCCGGGGCTGCGCTCATCTCCCGATGGGCTTTTGACATGCCATTCCAAATTTTCGCCGAGGACTCGATTGCAAGCCTGCTCATTCGCGACATCGTGGCCGGCTCAGTGAAGAGTTTTCTCTTTGGCCTCATCATCGGCCTCGTCTCGTGCTATCGCGGCCTCACCGTGCGCGGCGGCGCGGCAGGCGTTGGCGCGGCTACGACTTCGAGCGTCGTCACAGCGATCACAACGGTCATCGCGTTCGACACACTTTGCAACATGGTGCTCGTCGCCGTTATCGACAAATGAGCTCCGAAGACGCCCCCATCGTCGAATTGCGCGACGTTCATCTCGCCTTTGGCGGAACTGAGATACTGACCGGTGTGAATTTGCGCGTCTCGGAACGCTCGCGCCTTATCGTGCTCGGCCAGTCGGGCAGTGGAAAAAGCACCCTGCTGCGTCTTATCCTAGGCATCCTCAAGCCGAATGTCGGCGGAGTCTTTTTCAAAGGTCGTGATGTTACCAAGATGAGCCGTCGGCGGCTCGATCGCATCAGGCAGAAGATTGGCATGGTTTATCAGTACAGTGCGCTCATCAGTTCGCTCAGCGTCCGCGACAATCTCGCGCTACCGCTGGAAGAGTTGACGGACAAAACGCGCGCGGATATCGATCACAGCATCGATGAAAAGCTTGAGATGGTCGGCATGAGCGATGTGCGTGACAAGATGCCTTCAGAACTCAGCGGAGGCATGCGCAAGCGCATCGGACTCGCTCGCGGCATCATTATGGAACCGGAATTGATCCTTTATGACGAACCCGGCGCAGGTCTTGATCCGGTGATTACATCGGTGATAGACGAACTCATCGTGTCGCTCAGTGAAAGAATCGGCGCGACATCAATCATCGTCACGCATGAAATGGGCAGCGCCTTCCGAATCGCCACCCGCATGTCGATGCTTTACCGCGGTGAGATGATTGCAGAGGACACTCCGCACGGGTTCCAAAACTCAACCCACCCAGTCGTCGCGCAATTCATCGCTGGAAAAATCGAAGGCCCCATCCTCGAACCGGCCGCATCCGCATGATATGAAAATAGCCCGCAATGAAATCCGCACCGGCCTGCTGGTGGTCATCTCGCTTGCCGTGCTTGTCATCGTCGTCCTCTATCTGGGAGCCCCTGGAGTGTTTTCGGCACAGAAAAAATTCCGCATCCACTTTAACAACGCTGCCGGCATTAAGCCTGGTGCGCACGTCATGCTCGCCGGTCGAAAGATCGGCCAAGTGCGCGCGCTCTATTCGCCCATCCCGGAGAAGGAACGCCCGCGGCCCGAACTCGAGGCGCTCGTCGAAGTGCAGGTCGAAGCGGGCGCAAAAGTTTACCGAAAAGTGAATGCGCAGATGGTGCAGCCGCGCCTCCTAGGCGAAGCGGTGATCGACTTTACCCTTGGCGAAGAAACGAGCGGCCTCGCGCCCGACGGCACTGCTTTCATCGGCGAACGCCCGCCCGGAATCGCCGACGCCGTTCCTGCCATGCTTGAAAAGATCGACCCTCTGATCATTAAAGCCGTCGCAGCTCTCGATTCGGTCGAGAAGACCGCCGCCAATCTTACGAAACTCACCGCCGAGGGTTCGGATCTGCCTGCCGCATTTGCGGAATTCAAAAATTTCGGGAAAAACCTCAATGAACTGAGCGGTCCTGCCGGCTCACTGCGGCGTTCGTTAGACAATGTGGAAATGCTTACGGGCGAAAAGGGGAAGCTGTTCCACTCGCTCGACCGCCTCTCCCAACTGCTTGGTCCCGAGAGTTCACTCGCCAAGACTCTCGCGAATAGCGAGCGCTTCACCGCCAGCCTTGCGAACAATGAAGACATCAAAGTAGCGCTGCACAATTTACGAAATGCCTCAGCAAACCTAAATGGCTCGCTAGACCAGCTAGGTTCAAAATTCAACAAAGTCGGCGATAACCTCCAACAGGCCACTGACACCGTGAAGCGCCAGCCCTGGCGTCTCATATGGCCCAGCACGAAAAAATACGAGAAAGACGGCGAGACCGATACCCACCACACGACTGCGGCGAAGAAGCGCGGTAGTCACTGAGACTAAATCCGGACAGAGCGACGGGGTGAACGACGCGACCCCCAATTTCACCTTGGCCGCATTTTGATCGTAAACGTCCGCGCGAGCGCCTCTATCGGCAGAGGTCATAGATGTCAGAGCATAGGCGGCTATGACATCTCTGAATGCGAAGGCAGAAGTTCTGAAACAGGATGCCCGCGGGCGGGTGCGGGTCT
>JBDSAR010000179.1:0-3606 GCA_039922035.1 Chthoniobacteraceae bacterium | reverse complement strand
GAATGGAAGCGCTTTGAACAGCAGGACAAGATTGGCTTTGAACGATGGAAGGCGGCGACCTTCGGCGGGTTCCTCACCCGGGTGCGGGAGATCGAGACACTCGTGCGGGAGAAGGAGTCGCTGATCCGGGAGGTGGAAATGGAGATGCTCGCTGGCAGAAGCAGAACCCCTCGCTCCGCCTATGCCAGCGTTCTGCGTCGTCGCAATAGTCCGGAAGATGAGGCAGCGTCTGCACCGCGCGAGGAGGATGAGGATGTTGAAGGCCCCAGCTTCGAGGACTTGTCGGAGATTGAGCAGGAACTGCTCTTCGAGGATTTCCTGAGCAGCGTCCTGGGGATGAAGCCCGACCGGATGAGCGACGCGCGGTATGAGAAAATGTTCGCCGACTTCAAGGCACGCGCACGTGGCAAAAAGGAGCATCCGGAAGAGGAAATGGCCCCGGCAGCGCCGAAGCCGGACGATCTCCGCATGAAGGAGATATACCGCGTGCTGGTCCGCCGCCTGCATCCCGACACCCGTGCCGACAGCGATGAGGAAGTCTCGGCGCTCTGGCACGAAGTGCAGGAGGCTTACAGCACGGGCAATGTCGAGCGTCTCGAAATGCTGCTCGCCCTGACGGAACTCCAATCCAACGAGACCGGCGAACACACGAGCCTGTTTCAGATGCGCTCAGTACTGGTGGAGTTGCGCAGGGCATACGACGCCATCCAGAAGAACCTTCGTGGCGCGAAGCAGCACCCGGCTTGGAATTTCTGGGGTCTGCGGAATCGCTCTCCTCTCGA
Source organism: Chthoniobacteraceae bacterium (assembly GCA_039922035.1). Lineage (GTDB taxonomy): Bacteria > Verrucomicrobiota > Verrucomicrobiia > Chthoniobacterales > Chthoniobacteraceae > SXWH01. The sequence goes on along the minus strand of JBDSAR010000179.1, from coordinate 2,824 downwards.
AAAGCGCGTAAGGGACAGTCTCAAGTCCATGCTGCAATGGAACGAGTGGCGGCTGAGGCAACTCGAGGCCGAGATCGCCAGTTGGTCACCGCCTCCGAGGGCTCGCAAGAACGTTCGCCGCCAGCGCGCTTCTTCCGAATGATCCCCGGAATCACGCGACATTTCCCCATGACCGGCAAAGCCGAACCACTCTCCCGCCGTGCGGCTCTTTCCCGCGGTGCCATCCTCGCAGGCACAGCGATCGCCAGGTGAGCAACGCATACTTCAGCCGCAACCGCACTGGCCACGGCAGCGCAAGGCACCGGTTTCATTTTCTGCCTCAACGCTGCAACTCTCCGCGGTCACAAGCTCGGGCTCGTGGAGGAATTGGAGCTGGCCGCGAAGGTCGGATACAACGCCGTGGAGCCATGGGTGGAGTCGCTTCACCACCACGCGAAGGAGGGCGGATCACTCAAAGACCTCGGCCGGCGCATCCGCGATCTCGGTCTCACTGTCGAGAGTGCCATCGGCTTTCCGCCATTCATCGTGGATGACGATGCCGTGCGAGCCAAGGGCATGGAGCAGGCGAAGACTGACATGGACGCGGTCGCGCAAATCGGCGGCAAACGCCTGGCTGCACCGCCAGCCGGCGCGACGAAGGAGCCGGGCCTCGATCTTCACAAAGCGGCGGAGCGCTACCGGGCGCTGCTGGAACTTGGCGACCAGATGGGTGTCGTGCCCGAACTGGAAGTCTGGGGCTTTTCAAAAAACATCCGGCGACTGAGTGAAGCGATGTTTGTCGCGTTTGAAACGCGGCATCCGAAGGCTTGCGTCCTCCCGGATGTGTTCCATCTGCACAAAGGTGGGTCGGATTTTGAAGGGCTGCGATTGCTCAGCGGCGAGGCACTGCAAGTCATCCACATGAATGATTATCCGGCTGAACCTGGGCCCGACAAAATTGACGACAGCTATCGTGTTTATCCCGGCGACGGCGTCGCGCCGTTCACACAGATTCTCCGCGCGCTGAATGCGAATGGCGGCCACACCGTGCTTTCGCTCGAATTGTTCAACCGCGAGTATTGGAAGCAGGATGCGGAAACGGTTGCGCGGACAGGCCTCGAAAAGATGAAGGCTGTCGTGGCGAAGGCGCTCGCCTGATCGCACCTTCCGCCGCTCATGAACTCCCGAAGAACTTGCGGAAATTCGCGTGATTCTCAGGGTGAAATTACTGGTCTTTGGGTGTGATCCGTGGGGTTGCTCCCGGCGAACCTCCCGCCGGAGGATGTCAGAGAGGGAGGTTTTGCATTTCCAAATTCCAAGCCGGCACCATTCTGAACTGCAATATGTCCCGCCCTTCACTCCTTGCTTCGTTTGCTGTCAGTTACTCACTCCTCACCGCGGCAAGCGCGCAGAACAAATCGGCATCACTCCCCGAGGTGCCCGATGAATTGCAACCGGCAAAAGCAGTGCTCGCCGAAAAAAAGCCCGGCGAGTAAGGCCGCTCCTTGCCTGAGTCGCATGAACGTCCTGCTCACGAATGACGACGGCATTGCCGCACCTGGTTTGCTCGCCTTGGAAAACGCGGTGAAGCAGCTTGGCTGGAACTTCAGCGTCGTCGCGCCGAGTGTGGAGCAGAGCCAATGCGGCCATCGCGTCACCACGCATCAGCATCTCCGGGTGGACTCGCTGGGAGAGAACCGCCACGCCGTTCATGGCACTCCGGCAGACTGCGTTCGGCTCGCGCTCTTTGCCCTCGATGTGCGCCCGGATCTCGTGCTTTCCGGTGTCAATGCCGGCGGCAACATGGGGCAGGACATCGTGATCTCCGGCACCGTCGCCGCCGCGCGCGAGGCGGCTTATCACGGCATCCGGTCCATGGCGCTCTCGCATTACCTGATCCGGGAACTCGCCGTCGATTGGAAGCGCACGACGGCATGGGTCGCCAAAATCCTGCAGGAGATCCACCCGCAAGATCACACGGACGGAACCTTCTGGAACATCAATCTTCCGCATCTCCCATCGAGCCATGCAGCCCTGCCTCCGCGCATCACCTGCAAGCCTGCACGCTCGCCGCTGCCGGTTGCTTATCGCAAAGACGAACAGGGCTACGCCTACAGCGCGTCCTACGCCTCACGTCCCCGCGATCCAGGCTCGGATGTGGAGGCCTGTTTCGGCGAAAACGTCGCCGTCTCGCTCCTGCATGTCTGATCGGTTCGGCTGCTTTGTAGCCTGTGGATTTGGGTTTCTTGGAGGAGCGCACCGCATCGTGCGCCTGGTTGCGGTGCAATTCGCCCGCCTCAATTGCGATGTCGAAGATGCGGCGCAGGGTGCCGAGCGCGTTGTTGAAACGCGTCGCCGAGGCGAGGGCACGGTAGGTGTCGTCCCAGCGCTGCACATCACCCGCCGTGACCTGGCGGATTTCCAGAGCCTCACATTCGCTGCCGATGACTTCACCCCAAGTCTTGCAAGGCGATTCAACGGTCGGCCGCGATAACGCGTCGCCGAGGCGGTGATGGCCGATTTGCGTCCGCGGCGACGCATCGGGATCGGCGCATGGACGTCACTCATGATGCGCTCGATCGCCATCGCCACCATCATTCGTCCGGATTGCGCGGGCCTTGCGATTGGCTCCATGAGGGCTGCGTCGCGCTGCTTTGGCCACTTCGAGAACTGTGGGGCGCCGTAATCTCCACCGTTCCTTGCCACAGACGCAGAGGCGGGCTTAGTATCCGCCGCTCCGATGCTTCACGGGGTTTCCCACGTTCGTCTTGCTCCAAGTTCTCACGACTTTCTGCGCGCACATGCGGGGACCGGAGAATAAGCAAATTGCGGCTCCCGAAAAACA
>JBDSAR010000178.1:0-5123 GCA_039922035.1 Chthoniobacteraceae bacterium | reverse complement strand
CGTGCGTGAGCACGAGGCAGGGGACGGCGCGGTGCGCAAAGCTGGCGGCGAGCTGCGCCTCGACGAATTCGCGGACAAAGCGGATGGAATCGCCCCACGCAGCATCGAGTCCGAACGCAGTGAAGATGACCTGATGCACGGTCTTTTCCTCCTCGCGTGATGCGGCGCGGATATTAAATGCGGAGGGGAGGTGCGATTCAAACGCGGGGAGCTTTGAGAGATCCCACGCGAATCGTTTCCAGCGAACGAGCTTCATGCGGTCACGCTAGCCGGGGCGGCGAGGAAAGCAATCGTCCTGTGGCAATTTCGCTCTGTCGCGTGTGGGTGTGGCGTACATTCGGGTTTCCACATCCCATCATCCCGCCCAGCGGTCATAGAGTTCCCGCAGACAGTCGCGGAGATTGCCTCGGTGGCGGTGAAAGAGGATCTCCGCCTCGCCGTCGGGGAGTGCGCCGCCGGTGAGGCTTTCCACAAGACCCTTGAGGAGTTTTGACGAAGTCTCGACTTCGAGCGCGACGGGCAGGCGGCTCGTGCGGTGGACGGTGACGATGAAGCCCCCGGCCTCGCTCGCCGCGCCGCGGATGGGGAGCCACTGGCGCGTGCTGAGCTGCTCCGCGCCGTCGAGCAGGATGAAGCCGGGCTTTTTCACCTCGCGGAATTTGTCGGCGAGGCGATCCTTTTCCTTCATGCCGCTTTCGGTCTGGAGACGGAAGAGGATGGGCTGGAAGCCGCGCGCCTCAAGATGCGGGATGATCTGCTCGAGGAGCGTCGTCTTTCCAGAGCCGTTGCCACCCACGATGCTCGCGCACCAGTTCAGTTCCTCGAGCCGCCTGAGCAGCGTGTCCCAGCTCATGCCCGCCGGGAACCGGAACGGGATGCGCTCGAGGTGGCACGTCGCGAATGGATTTTCGCGCGCGGTCACTGCGGGTCGGGCGTGGTTGACTGCATGTGGTGCCCTTACCGGAGTCACGGGGATACCGCAAGGGAAAGGGCGGGAGGAACGCGTGCCCTAGCTTCGCTGAAGGCGCATGCCTGCGGCCTTCGGCTGCTCGATTCTCGGCAGCACGATCTCCCGCGCGTCGGGCGCGATGATGATCTCGATGCGCTCGAATTCGCTGCCCGGCTCCGCCACGAACTCCACGGACCACAGCACGGCGATGAGCGTGCCGGAGAAACTGTATGGCCCGTTCGGAGCGTCGAAGCTGAACTTGCGGGTGTCCGCGGCGGGCGGTGCGTCGAGCGTCACGGTCGCGGCGATGCCGCCGTCCTCGGTGCCCTTGCCGCGCGTGAACCACACGAGCCGCACCTCGGCGCTCGCGGGCGCCTTTTCAAACTCCCACAGCACCGCGCCCGCGATGGGTTCGCCGGGGCGGAATGCAGTTTTGTCTTCGCGGAGGCCGAGGCGGATCATGTGTCGGGCGGTTGTTCGTGGAAAAGTGTCGCCGCCTCGCGCGGCAGCACGGTGATGGGAAATTCCGCGTCCACGTCCGGCCACTTCGGGATGTCGCCATGCACGCGCAGCATCCAGATGACCTTGTTGTTCTTCGCGGTGAAAGTGTGAATGAGGTCGCGCGGGATGGCCGCCTTCACACTGCCGCCGGGCATCTGTGCGTGGTCGGCGGTGTCGATCAGCACGGTATTCAGGAAGACCGACTTGTCCGTCGAGGTCGTCGTGCCGCGGCGATAGGTCGCCTCCTCGCGGGCCATGAGCGAGACGGTGAGCCTCGCGAGCCGCCGCGCATTTCCCGTGAAGCGCCAGCGCACGTCGAGCGATCCGCCGAGCGGCACCGCGGGCGCACTCACGGTGAGGATGGGGCGCGGATTGAACAGTGCGAGGAACTGGTAGAATGCCGCGCCAGCCATCGCGAGGCCGGCGAGGACAAAGATGCCGATGAAAAGATGCGGCCCCCAGCCCTCGCCCTTCATCTTCGCCACCATGAACCACACGAATCCGTTCCAGATCAGCGCGAAGACCGTGAGCGCGGCGAACGCACAGCCGGGCGGCGTCGCCTGCTTCAGTTCCACCTCGCCGGTCGTGCCGGGATGGACCAGCGTCGGCAGGCCGGCGTGGGAAGAAGTGATCGTGAGACCGACGGGCGATGCGCTGCCGGTGCGGCCCATCGAGGGTGCCTTGAAAAAGATGATCAGCCCCACGATGAGGAACAGCCCCGGAATGAGGCCGAACCACCGGTCCGGCGAACCCTTCACGCTCAGGACGGCGTCGAGCGGATCCTCCGGGTTCACATGGCAGACCGTCCGCATTCCCGCGGGCAGAGACGCCACTGCCGTCTCGCGCCAGCCGCGGCTGCTGCTCGTGCCTGTGTCGAAATTGTATGCTGTGCCGATGAACTCCTTCCCGCCGATCACGTAGCGGTAGCGCACGTCCACTGAATACGTGCTGCTCTTGCTCCCGCTGTGCCACCCGACTTTGCTCGACGTGATCTCGCACGGCACCACCGGCCATTTCGCCGCGGCAAACTCCTTCAGCATCGGGCGGAAAAAGATCGCGTAGAGCAGCCCGCCGCCGAGCGCGATGAACACAAAGCCGAAGAGACGCATCCCGATCATCGTGCCCTTTCCCTCGCGGAACCTCTCGGAGACCGGCGTGGCCGAGGCAGGCTTCGTGCGCCACACGCCGATGATCCCGCCCACGCCGACCGCCACGAACACCAGCGGAATCAGCCCGAAGAGCAGCATCAAAGGTGTGCCGCGCTCCAGCGTGCTCTCTGCCGGCGCGGACTCATTCACGTAGCAATACGCCGGCTTCCCTGCCGCGTAACGCTGCACCGCGCGCTGCGCCGAGGCCGCATTCATCGAGGGCGACATCCCCGCAGAGTAGCGTGTCCCGGTGTAGTTCCGCCCGCCGATGCGATAAGTGTAGCGCACGTCGAACTCCACACTGTCGCCCTTCTCGCGCACCGACGACGCCTCGATCATGCAGTCCGTCTTCGTCCACGTGTATGCGCGCACCGTGTCCCACCCGGCCTTCACGATGAACCCGAGGAACACCAGCCCCGCGATGGCAAAGATGCTGAAGAACGCGGAGGCGCAGCCTTTGCTCGCGACGGAGCTGGAGCTGGAGGAAATGGAGGCTTTCATCACGCGCGCACATCGTCTCGCAAAATCCCGTGCGCAGGGCAAGCGCGGTGCTGCAGCGGGCGAGGGCGACTTTACACAGCGGCGCTCCGACCGTACCTGATGGGCAGCAAATGAAAATCCCTCTTGCCTACGGACGCGGCCATCTCGATGTGGAGTTCCCCGATGGGTGCACGACGGTCATCGAGCCTTCACCGCAGAAGGGCGTGCCGGACGAGCGCGCCGCGCTCATCGCCGCGCTGGAGTCGCCGGTCGAGTGCGAGCCGCTGCGGCGGATGATTGATTCGCGGAAGCGCATCGTGATTGTGCATACGGATATCACGCGCGCGACGCCCAACGACCGGATCATCCCGTGGCTGCTCGCATATCTCGAAGGCGCGGGTGCGGAGCGCGGGAACGTGATTTTGCTCAATGGCCTCGGCACGCACCGCCCGAACACGCAGGCGGAGCTGGAGCAGATGCTGACGGCGGAGGTGGTGGCGAACTGGCGGTGCATCAATCATGAGCCGGAGAATGATGAGGCACTGGTGCAGTTCGGCGTGACCTGCACGGGCGTGCCGGCGCTGATCAACCGGGAGCTTGCCGAGGCGGATGTGCGGATCATCACCGGGTTCATCGAGCCGCATTTTTTCGCGGGATTCAGCGGCGGGCCGAAGGGCATCATGCCCGGCGTGGCGGCGCTGAAGACGGTGATGAGCAACCACGGCGCGGAGAATATCGGCGACCGGCGGAGCACGTTCGGAGTCACCGAGGGGAATCCGATTTGGGAGGAGATGCGCGACATCGCGCTGCGCGTGGGGCCGAGCTTCCTGCTGAATGTCGCGCTGAACGAGCAGCGGGAGATCACGGGAATTTTTGCCGGCGACCTCGTAGCGGCGCACAAGGTCGGCATCGAGTTCGTGCGTGCGGGCGCGATGCAGCGGGTGGAGGAGCCGTTCGACATCGTGGTGACGACGAACAGCGGCTGGCCGCTCGACATGAATCTCTACCAGGCGGTGAAGGGGATGCGCGCCGCGGAGCTAATCGTGAAGGACGGCGGCACCGTGATCATCGCCGCCGAATGCGCCGAGGGCGTGCCCGCAGGCAGCCCGCACGACAAGCTGCTGCGCAGTGTGAAGAGCGGCGAGGAGCTGCTGGAGATGGTGGGCGTGCCAGGCTTCATATGGCCGGAGCAGTGGCAGGGGCAGATCCAGTCGCTCATCCAGCGCCGCGCGGAGGTGCAGGTATTCACCGCACTGGACGACGCGACGGTGCGCGCCGCGCATCTCATCCCGTGCCGCGACATCGCCGCCACCGTGATGGCAAAGCTGGCGGCGAATCCGAATGCACGCATCGCCGTGCTGCCGCAGGGCCCGCTGACGATCCCGTATCTCGCAGCGAAGTAGCGGGAGTGGAGTGCCATCCGTCCCGGCGGCCATGAAAGCGCAACGCGCAGCGTCACCTTTTTCACCGCGACGGAGGAAGTGGCGCTACGCGCGTTTCGGGGTGGCCGGCGGGGGCGAGCGGCGCTCCATGCGCGCGGCGCACGCCTACGTGCCCGTCTCCGTCATCGCCTCGTCGGCCTGCGTGACGCGGACGACTTCCTCGACGGTGGTCTGGCCTTTCATCACGCGACGCCAGCCGTCGGTGCGCAGGCTTTCCATGCCGTCCTTGATCGCCTGTGCCTTGAGTGCGCTGCCGGTCTCCTTGCGGATGATCATGCGGCGCAGATCCTCGGTGACGATGCACACCTCGAAGATGGCTGAGCGCCCGCGGTAGCCGGTGTGGCGGCACGTATCGCAGCCGGTGCCGCGGTAGAGCTTCGTGCCGGGCGGCGCGATGAGTTCGTGCGCGCGCATGTAGTCGGCGTCGTAGGTGGCCTCGGCGCGGCAGTCGGAGCAGATATTGCGGACGAGTCGTTGGGCGAGGAAGCAGCGGACGACGCTCGCGAGCAGGAACGGCTCGATGCCCATGTCGAGCAATCGCGTGATGCCGCTGACGGCATCGTTCGTGTGCAGCGTGGAAAAGACGAGATGGCCCGTCATCGC
>JBDSAR010000177.1:0-6238 GCA_039922035.1 Chthoniobacteraceae bacterium | reverse complement strand
ATCCGGCAGAACTGGCCGCGAAGCTCCAGCGGCAGATCCAGGAGGTCGTGGAAACGGGGAAGCCAGTGTCCGACCAGACGCCCGATACGAGTCCTGCGGAAAAAGAGGGATGCCATGACTGGATCTTCAACGGGCTGCCCGCGGCAGGTTTCGCGGAACACCTGGCCAAGCCCATCGAGAACACGCAGTTCATCAAGTCCATCCGTCGCGTGGCGGTGTCCAAATTTCATGAGGGTGTGTAAAATCGAAATGAGCAAGCACACCGACATCCTCGACGAATACCACGCGCTCGAAGCGCGCGTTTTCGTGTCGCTGCATGACTTTTTGGAGGATGAATTCGACGCGCTCGCGCTCGATATCCACGCCTTCCAGCGTCGGCGCAATGCGCCATTCGCACGCTGGTGCCACACATTGCCGGAGCCAACGACATGGCGCGAAATTCCCGCAGTGCCGCAGGCGATGTTCAAACAGTTCCGACTCTCGTGCTTCCCGGCAAAGCTCGCGCCGGTGACCTTCCGCACGAGCGGTACGACGGGCGAGGCACGCGGCGAGCATCACTTTGCCGACACGGCACTCTACGAAGCGAGCATCCTCGCAGGCTGGCAACGCCTGCGCCGGCCGAAGCTGCCTGCGCTCTTCCTCGCGCAGCGGCCGGATGAAGTGCCGGACTCGTCGCTCACACACATGTTCGGCGTGCTCGCAGGGCGCGCGACGGGGCGCAGCAAATTCGACATGCGCGCCGATGCGGATGCGCTGCGGAAGCTCGCCAGTCGCGGGCCATGCGCGGTCTTCGGAACGGCGCTGGCGTTTCTTGCGCTGTTCGAGCGCATGGGCGATGCGCGCGTCCGGCTGCCGCGCGGAAGCTTTGCCTTCGAGACTGGCGGCTACAAGGGCAGCGGGCGCGACATCCCGAAGGCGGAGCTGTACGCGAAATTTTTAACACACCTCGGCCTGAGCGCCGACTCCGTTTGGAACGAATACGGGATGACGGAGCTTTCCTCGCAAGCCTACACGAGTGGACTCGCCCGCCCGCACAGTGCGCCACCGTGGCTGCGCGCGCTCGTTATCAATCCCGAGACGGGAAAGGAAGTCGCGGTCGGCGAGGCCGGCGTGCTCCGGCTTTTTGATCTCGCGAATGTCGGCAGCGTGCTCGCGATCCAGACCGCTGACCTCGCAGTGCGACGCAACGATGGCTTGGAGCTGCTCGGGCGCGACCCCGCCGCCGTCCCGCGCGGCTGCTCGCGGCGCGCCGATGAAATCCTGACCGGCGCATCCAATGCAGGCCCGACGCGGATCGTCGTGCAGACACCGGCGGCAAAGGCAACCGAACCGCATGCCGAACTGCAAAAGGCCGCCCGAGAACGACGCCGCGCGCTCCCCTTGCCCGACACCGCGGCCCGCGCCCACGCGCTCGCGAAGGCTGCGGAGAAATTCCCCTTCCTTGGCAAATTCATCGCGCGCGGACTGCTCTCGCTGGTCGCTTCCGAACTCGGACACGCGGCGGTGCTTGACGGGTTTGTAAAGCAGGGCCGCCGTCACGTCCGCGCCATCGCGCCACCGCGCATCCTGCACGTGCTCAGTGGCAACACACCCGCCGCTGCGCTGCAATCGCTCCTCCGCGGCCTGCTGCTCGGCTCGGAAAATTTCTGCAAGCTGCCATCCGCCGGCATCGCCGAAGTGGGTGATTTTGTGTCACGCCTCCCGCGCGCACTCGCCCAGCGCGTGCAACTTTCGCACGAACTGCCCGAGTCCTGGCTCAACACTGCGGATGCCGCGGTGCTCTTCGGACGCGATGAGACCGTCGCCGCACTCCGCGCGATGCTGCCTCCGGGAATTCCCGTCCTCGCGCGCGGGCACAGGCTCAGCCTCGCGATGGTGAGCGAAGACCCGCACTTTCGCAGCCTGAACGGCGCGGCGCGCGATGTCGCCACGTTCGACCAGCAGGGCTGCCTCTCGCCGCACACGATCTTTGTGAAGGAACACGGCACGCTGACCGCAGCCGGCTACGCGCAGCGACTGGCGCACGCGCTGGCGCGTTTTGAAAAGCACACGCCGCGCGGTCCGGTCACGCTCAGCGAGGCCAACACCATCGGCAGCCTGCGCGAGGAGACGGCCTTTCGCGCGGCAAATGGCGAGCCGGTCGCCCTCCTCGCGAGCACAGGCACAGCCTGGACCGTGATCGTGGATCGCACGGACCGGATGCCCCTTTCGCCCGGCAACCGCGTCGTGTTTGTCAAGCCGCTTGGGCATGATTTTTCCACACTGTTCGCGCCGCACCGCACGCACCTCAGCACCTGCGGCATCTGGCCGGTGAATGCCGCCAACCGCGAGCTCGCGGCGGCGCTCGGCTTCACGCGCATCTGCCCCATCGGGAAAATGCAGTCGCCCCCTCTCGACTGGCACCACGACGGCCAGCCCGTGCTCGCGCCACTCGTGCGCTGGGTGGATTGCGAAAAGTAGGAGAGGTTTTCCACCTCGCGCGGGAGGATGGGCGCACGCAGTGGGATGGTCCGAAGCAAAGCACCGCACAGCATTCGTTCGCCGCTCCCACCAGCCCCGCTGCGCTCGCCCGCGCGAGGTGGCAAACCTCGCCTACTTTGTGCGCCACGTGAGCAGCGTCACCCACTTGCCTTTCCGCACGGCGTGATCGAGGCGGCATCCCTGCTTGCGAAATGCCGCGAGCACCTCGCGCTCCTGCACGCGCAGGATGCCACTGAGGATCAGTCGCCCGCCCTTTTCCACGGCTGCGGCGATGACCGGCGCTGCAGCGATGAGTGTGGTGCAGAAAACATTCGCGAGCACCACCGGCCACCGGCGCGGCGGTGTCCACTTCAGCAGATCGGAGCGGGTGAAACGCACGCCGGTGATTTTGTTTGCGACTGCGTTCTCCTTCGCCACGCGCACGGCGATCGTGTCGAAATCGCCGGCCTCCACTTTGCGCGCGCCGAAAATGCGTGCGGCCAGTGCAAGGATGCCACTGCCGGTGCCGAGGTCGAGCGCGTCCCATTCGCATCCGCGCAATTCGTGTGCGACATCCGCGAGCAGGCGCAGGCAGGTTGAGGTCGTCGCATGTTCGCCGGTGCCGAATGCAACGGTCGCAGGAATCAGAAGCACGGGCATTTTCGGATGCTGCTTCGCGGCAAGCGCGAGTTCCTTTTCCGTCGAGACCACGAGCAGTTTGCCGCGCACGCGCAGCGGCGGGCGCGGCTTTGGTTCGAGTTCCTTTTTCGTGAGCGGACGCGCGGTGCGCACGCTGCCGCCGAATTCGCGCACAAGCAGATCCGCCTCCGCGCGCGTGACGTGGTATGCCTCGATGCGCAGTGCGCGCGAACCCGCGAGCGTGACCATCACCAGCCGCTGCCCGAGCCAGCCGAGCCGCTCCAGCCACACGTCCTCCCACTTCACCGTCGTCAGCTTGCGCCAGACGAATCGCGAAGCTCTTCCGGAGCCGCCGACGGCAGGAGGCGGGCTGATCCATTTGCTATTTGCTCCGGTGCTCACGCGTGCGCCCATTATCAAAATCTACTTCTTCCGGAAAAAGATCATGTGCTGTTGCGGCAGCTCCTTCTTCGTCTCCACCCATTCGAGTTCGGGATGCACGGCCATCTCGCGCTTCACCTGCGCCTCGGTCATCTTGTGGACGAGCTTGATCGGCACGTTCGGGTCTTCGCCGCGGAACTCCACGAACACGATCTGCCCGCCCTTTTTCAGCCCGAAGATCATCTTGCGCATCATCTCGTACGGGAACTCGAACTCGTGGTACACGTCCACCATCACCATCATGTCGCAGGTCTGCCAGTCGAGCTTGGGATCCGCTTCATCGCCGAGCACGGGCTTCACGTTTTCGATGCCCTTCGACTTCATTTTCTTCGCGAGCAAATCGAGCATCTCCTGCTGGATGTCCACGCCGTACACGACACCGCCGGGCGTGATGCGCGGCACCACACGCTCGGCGAGATAGCCGGTGCCGCAGCCGATGTCGGCGACGGCCATGCCGGGCTTCAGTCCGAGTGCGGCGACCATCTTGTCCGTGCGCTCCTCCTGCTCACGCTCCGGCCGCTCGAGCCAGTCCGCAGCCTGGTGGCCCATGACGTGCGCGATCTCGCGGCCCAGGTAGAATTTTCCGATGCCGTTGCGATCATGCAACTCACGCGTCTCGTAGCGTGGCGATGGCGGCTGCGGTGCATCGTCGGCGAGCGCGAGCGCGAGGAGGGCGAGGAGAAAAAGGAAAGGCTTCATACGGCGGAGGAAATCATGCGTGGTGGCGATTGGCGAACCAAACTCGGGCAGTTCCGCTCGCAGGCGCGCGCGGCAGAGCGCGGACATGGGCTCCCGCCCACGCCTACAATGGACGGACGATCGCCGTGACGTGCGCCTGTGTGAAATAGCGGCGCGCGGCATCGCGGACTTGCTCCAGCGTCACGGCCTCGACGCGCTGCTGCAGGCCTTCGTAGTGGCGGGCACCGAGACCGTAGAGCTCGTCGAGCGCACAGGAAAATGCGAGTGCGTCGTTGCTCTGGTTGCGGATTGCCTGCGCACCGAGGAGCTTTGCCTTCGAGCGATCGAGTTCCGCAGGAGTGATTCCGTCCTCGGCGAGCTTCCGGATTTCATCCGAGAGCGCGGCGCGAACCTCGGTGATTTTCGCGGGATCGGTGCCGACGTAAAAGCTGAATGCGCCGCGCGCGAGGCCGGTGAGATTGCTGCTGCCGACGAAGTACGCGAGGCCCATCTCCTCGCGGATTCGATTGAACATTCGCGAACCGAGATCGCTGCACGCCTCGTCAATCAGCTCCAGCGCAATCGTGTCCGCGCTGAAAAGATCCCCTCCCGGAAAGCCGATCATGATGACGGCCTGCTCCTTCGGTTTGATGATCGTGTATTCGCCGCTGGAGGCAGGGAAATCCGGCTGCGGGATTTTCCCCGAGGCCTGCGCGCCCGACGGCAGCGCTGCGAGCGCACTCTCAGCCAGGTCGCGGATCTCGCGCGCATTCACCGCGCCAAAAATCGAGAGCACGCCATTCGCAGCGGTGAGGTGACGGTCGCGGAATCCGGTGAGGTCGGCGGACTTCAGCGGGGCGAGGCTCGCGGGCGTGCCGAGGGTGGGCATCGCAAACGGATGCCCGGCGAAAAGGTGTGCGCGCAGAAGATTGCGGGCGTTGCTGGTCACCTCCTCGTCGTCGGCCTTGATGCTTGCGAGTTGCGCGTCGCGCTCGCGCTCGAGCGCCGCCGCGGGGAAGCTCGCATTCAGCAGGATGTCCGACATCAGCCCGAGACCGTGCGAAAGATCCGGACGCAGCACGCGCGCAGAGAGGCTCACACTGTTGTTCCCGCTATCCGAGCCGAGTGCGCCGCCGACGGCTTCGATGCTCTCGGCAATTTCGTCCGCGGATTTTGTCCGAGTGCCTTTGATCAGCGTGCGTGCGAAGAGGCGCGCGATGCCGTTGTCGGCTGGCGTCTCGGCGAGCAGGCCGCATTTGAAAGTGGCGACCATCGAGACCAGCGGGAGACGATGGTCCTCGCGCACGAGGACGCGGAGGCCATTCGTGAGCTGGAATTTTTCCACCACGCCCGCGCGTCGCGATGCGGTGCCGGCGGTGTGTTTCCGTGAGGCACCCTGCGGCACGAGCGAGGAGACGGTGAGATTTTCCGGGGACAGGTGAGCGCTGGCGACGCGGACGATCTCGTCGGAAGTCACACGCTGGATCGCGGCGAGGTAGGTCTGGTTGAAATTCACGTCGCGCGCGTGCAGCCAGTTCGAGCCGAGGCTGCTGGCCTTGCCGCGCATCGTGGTGAGCGAGTGAAATTGGTGGCTCAGAAATTGCCGCCTCGCCTTGTCGAGTTCCGCCGCAGTGATGCCGTGCTGCTGGATTTCGCCGAGCATCCGCAGCACTTCCGCGGTGGTCTGATCGACCTTGTCCGCATCGAGCACCGCATCCACGCCGAAGATTCCCGCGGTGGACGATGTGTAGCACCACGCATCCGCGCCATGCACGATGGCGAGGCCTTCGCGGAGGCGGCGGTAAAATCGTGCGCTACGTCCGGTCCCGAGCACGCAGGCGAGCAGGTCCAATGTCGGGATGTCGCAGTGCGTGATCTCCGGCACATGCCAGGCCATGCCGAGGCGCGCCAGTTGCGTGTCGAATTCCGTGTGCTGCTCGCGGCGCCCCATCTGCACGGGCTCGCGCGGGATGAGAACATCGGGCAGCGGCCGGCGCGGATGCACGGCGAATAACTCGCC
>JBDSAR010000176.1:0-2022 GCA_039922035.1 Chthoniobacteraceae bacterium | reverse complement strand
CCGGATGCCTACGAGCGCATGGTGGATCGCGCGCTCGCCTCGGAGCACTACGGCGAACGTTGGGGGCGGCACTGGATGGATGTCGCGGGCTACGCGGATTCCGATGGCTACACGGATGCCGATCCCGTGCGCCCGTGGGCCTACCAGTTTCGCGACTACGTGATCCGCTCGCTGAATGCGGACAAGCCGTTTGATCAGTTCATCCGTGAGCAGCTCGCGGGCGATGAGATGGTGAAGCAGCCGTTCAAGAACCTCACGCCGGAGGACACGGACAAGCTCACGGCGACCGCGTTTCTGCGCATGGTGCCGGACGGCACGGCGGGTGCCGTGACCGCAGAGCAGAAGACGGCGCGCAATGCGGTCGTGGCGGAGACGATCAAGGTAGTCTCGTCGTCGCTGCTCGGCATGACGGTCGGCTGCGCACAATGCCACGACCACCGGCTCGATCCGATTCCGCAGACGGACTACTATCGGATGCGCGCGATTTTCGAGCCGGCGCTCGACACTGAAAACTGGCGCGTGCCCGGTGCGCGGCTCGTCTCGCTGATGACCGACACGGAGCGCGCGCAGGCTGCGGAAGTGGAGAAGGAGGCGAAGGTCGTGGACGACGCGCGCAAGGTGAAGGAGGACGAGTTCATCGAGAAAGTGCTCACATGGGAGCTGGAGAAAAAGCCCCCGGAACTGCGCGATCCGCTACGTACCGCGTATCGCACGGTGGCGGCAAAGCGCACACCGGAGCAGCTCAAGCTGCTGAAGGAACACCCGACGATCAACCAGCTCAGCGGCGGTTCACTTTATCTCTACGACCGCACTTACAACACGAAGCACGAGGCGGAGCTGAAGGTCTTCACCGAGAAGACCGCAGAGATCCGCAAGCGTAAGATGGTGGAGAAATTCATCCCGGTGCTCAATGAGATCGCAGGCGCGAAAGCGCTGCCCGCGACATTCCTTTTCCATCGCGGCGATCCGATGAACCCGAAGGAAAAAGTCACGCCCGGCGAACTCACCGTGCTCGCTTCATTTCATCCGAGCACGATCGCCGAGAAAGCGCCCGCGCTCACGACGAGCGGTCGTCGTCTCGCATTCGCGCAGAGTCTCACCGATGGGAAGCACCCGCTCACCACGCGCGTGCTCGTGAACCGTGTGTGGCATCATCATTTTGGCCGCGGCATTGTCGCATCGCTCGGTGACTTCGGGCACATCGGCGAACGCCCGACGCACCCCGAACTGCTCGACTGGCTCGCGAGCGAATTTGTCGCGCAGGGCTGGAGTCTGAAAAAGCTCCACCGGCTCATCCTCACGTCGTCGGCGTACCGCCAGTCGTCCGTTCGGAGCACGGAGAAGGATCGTGTGGATCCGGATAACCGCCTGCTCGGTCGCATGAACTCGCGCCGCCTCGAAGCCGAGACCATTCGCGACGCGATGCTCACCGTGAACGGGAAGATCAACCTGAAGATGTTCGGCGCACCGGTGCCGATCATGACGGATGAAGACGGACAGATCGTCGTCGGCGTGGATACGAACGATACCGCGGGCCGGCCCTCGGGAAAATTTGTGGCGCTGAATGGCGAGGAGTTCCGCCGCAGCCTCTACATCCAGATGCGCCGCACGAAACCGATCGGAATGCTCGAGGCATTCGACCTTCCGCGCATGGAGCCGAACTGCGAACTGCGCAACGCCTCAACCGTCGCGACGCAATCCCTCGCGATGATGAACGGCGACTTTGCGATCACGCAGTCGAAGTATTTCGCCGAGCGAGTCGCGAAGGAAGCGGGCAGCGACACGGCCGCGCAGGTGAAGCTTGCATGGCAGCTTGCATTCGGCCGCTCGCCGTCGGATGCGGATGCAAAAAACTCCGCCGTATTTCTCGCAAAGCAGACCGCGCTTTTTCAGGCGAATCCGCTGAAACTTCCGCCGCCCCCGAAAGGCAAGGAAGCCCCGTCCGCCGAGCCACCGATGGCCGCCCTCACGACACTCTGCCAGGCGCTGCTCACCTCGAACCAATTTCTCTACGTTGACTGA
>JBDSAR010000175.1:0-7290 GCA_039922035.1 Chthoniobacteraceae bacterium | reverse complement strand
CCAGCAGATTCTCACCGCCGTTTGCCGGTCGTGCCGAGTCCGCGACCTCCTGGATTTCTCCGGCATCGCTTTGCAGTCCGGCCTCGGCCTCGGTAGAGACCGCACCCGGTTCGAACTTTTGCGCCGCGGGAGGAGGCTCGCGATCGCGGGAGGCAGTGCCTGTCGTTTCCCTCCGCTGTTCGCGGATCAGCCGGATCGGCACGGTCTGGGGGAAAATCACCTCGCGTCCCTCGTCGGGTATTCTGATTTTTGCATCCTGAAACGCCCGCTTCACGAGCCGCATCACCGAGGATCGGACCTTCAGCCAACTGTTTGCCGTTCCATCGATCCAAAAATATATGCGCAGCTTCACGCTGGATGCCCCGAGATTTTCCACCAGCACCCACGGCTCCGGTTCCTTCACCACTGCCGGGTGCCTGGCCAGGACTCCCAGTGCGATTTCCTGCGCGTTGGCGATGGATTCGTCGTAGCCGATTCCCACGTCCACATCTAGGCGGCGCTTGGGCGTGCTCGTAAAATTCCGGATCGGGCTTTTGTAAACGATGGCGTTGGGCAACTGCACGTCATTGCCATCCGTCGTCGTCAGCATCGTGGCGCGAATCGTGAGGCGCTGGACGTAGCCGGTCGTCCCCGCAATCTCGACCAGATCGCCGGTGCGGAAAGGCCGCTGCATGCTGAGAAAAATGCTGGCCAGAAAGTTCTCCGTGATGTCGCGGAAGGCGATGCCGAGGATCAGGCCGATGAGTCCGGTGCCGCCGATCAGCGAGAGGGCGAGGCGCGTCAGTCCCACCACGCGCAAGACGAGGTAGGCTCCCAGCAGCACGATGAGAATGCCCAGCGACTTCCGGACGACATCGCGCAGGAGCGGGCTGTCGATCCGCTTGCGAAAGAATCCCTCGCTGAGCCGTCCCGCGATGAAAGCCGTGAGCAGCGAGAGCAGAAAGATGATCAGGCCGAGCGCGATAAACGGAATCGCGGCGATGGAGTCTTTCAGCAACTCGCGGAGACCCTCGGCCGCCGGGCCGAGATCCCAGATGCGCGGAGTCGTGACGCTGATGCGGTTGACGACGGCGACAACGTCCTGCGTGTTCCGGGCGAGATCACCCGCCCACTGCTTGCGTGCTGATTCGCCCGTCTGCCCGCCGAGAAAAACGACGCCGTCCTTCACCTCCACCGTCGGTTCGGTGAACCACTGCGTCGCCCGCAAAATATTCACGAGGCGTTCGCGGATCTGAGGATCCCGCGCGATCGGGCTCACGTCCACTTTGGTCGGTGCCACGACCGGCTTGTTCAGAGTGACAGGCGGGGCCGGTTCCTGCGCGCAGACGGTGGCCGCGAGCAGGCGGAACATCGCGACTAGCACGAGCCCGACGCCCGCCATTCGCGTGCCACGCGTCGCCGTCGAGAAGGACCAATCGCCGCGCGGAGACGCAATGTGGCAGGTGGGAGTGTGCGCATCTGCGCATGAGCCTTGCATGGTCGCGATGCTCTGCCCGCGCACCGCCGCTCGTCAACCGGCTTCGCTTGCACGCCTCGAAAGACCGCAGCGGATACGCTTTCACTTAGACCGCTGCAAATCACGCCCCGACGCACGAGCGATGTCCGATCACTTCGCGCGGAAAGGCCAGATCAGCGGGATGAAAATCACGGCGAGCAGCCAGAACAGCAGATTCAGCGGAATACCGGCCTTGGGGAAATCCGAGAAACGGTAGCCACCCGCATTATAGACCATCGTGTTCGTCTGGTAGCCGACTGGCGTGGAGAAACTCGTCGAGGCGGCGAAGGTGACGGCGATCAGGAACGGGTGCGGATCGAGTCCCATCGCCGCAGCCGTGGAGATCGCGAGCGGCGCGACGAGCACCGCAGAGGCGGCGTTGCTGATGAATTCGGTAAGCACCGCGGTAACCAGATAGACGACAGCCAGCACGCCGATGGGGCCGAAGGAGCCGACGCTTTTCATCGCGAAGGTGGCGGCGGCTCCCGCGGCACCGGAATGTTCCAGCGCGATGCCCAGCGGCATAATTCCGGCCATGAGAAAGATGACCTTCCAGTCCACGGCGGCATAGCCCTCCTCCTGCGTGAGGCATCCCGTCACGATCATCACGAGGCAGCCGAGCAGTGCGCTCACTAGAATGGGCATCACATTCAGCGCGGCCAGCGCGATGACGCAGACGAGGATGCCAAGCGCGAGGCCCGCCTTGCGGCTGCGCAGTGCGGGGGCGGTGATTTCCTCCTGCAGCAAAATCTGGCGGCTGGCGCGCAGCTTCGGCAGGTCGTCCTTCCGCGCGAGGAGCAGCAGCGCATCGCCGGCATCGAGGCTGATGTGCGCGAGCTTTTGCCGCTGCACGCCGCTGTGCGAGCGCAGGGCCATCACGATTGCATCGAAGCGCCGGAGAAAATCCGACTGCGCGAGCGTGCGGCCCACGAGTTGGGAACGCGGAGCCACGATGGCGGTGATGACAGTCAGCTCCTGATCGCGCAGCGTCTCGTCGCGAAACTTGAACTCGGGATTGATGTCGAGCCCCACCGCAGCCTTGAGCCCGATGAGATCTTCCGCCTTTCCTCGCACGAGGAGGAGGTCGCCGGCCTGGAACGGTTCGCCGTGCGGCGACCAGATCTTGCGCGTGCCGCGGAGCAGCTCGATGACGGTGACTTCGTGCTGCTCGCCGAGCTTCGATTCGGTGAGGTTTTTTCCGATGAGCGGTGAATCATCGAGCACCCGCAGTTCCGTGATGTAGTCGGCAAGCTGCTCGGTCTCGGAAGCGCCGCCGCTGCGCGATTGTGGCAGCACCCAGCGTCCCGCGAACACGAGGTAGAGCGAGCCGCCGACGACCATCACGAGACCGAGCGGCGCGAATTCAAACATGCCGATTGCCCCGTGCCCCGCGCGCTCGGAGATGGAGCTCACGAGCAGATTCGTGGACGTGCCGATGAGCGTGCACACGCCTCCAAACTGCGACGCATACGAGAGCGGGATGAGGTAGCGCGATGGCGGCAGCTTGTGCTTCGCGCAGGCCGCGAGCACGACGGGCAGGAAGACCGCGACCGCAGCCGTGTTGTTCACAAAGGCGGACACCGGCGCGACGACGCCGATCACCGCGATGAGCAGCACCACCGGCCTGCTGCCGAGCCGCGCGAAAAGCCGCGCAGTGGCCGTCATCGCACCCGTGCGCTGCAAGCCTTCGCTGAGGATGAACATCGCCGCGACGGTGATGACCGCGGGATTGGCGAAACCCGAAAGCCCTTCCTCAAACGTGATCCAATGATCCGTGCGAATCCAGCCGGTCCAATTTCCGATGACGCCGGCGAGCAGCAGCGCGCCGAGCGTGAGCAGCGAGACGAAGTCCGCGGAAAATTTCTCCGTGACGAAGAGCCCCATCGCCACGGCGAGGATGATGAGGACGATCAGGATTTCCATGCGTGGGAATTTTTTGCCGGAAGGCGTTCCGTTCACTCGACGATGCGGTGGCGGCGGAAGGCAAGACGATTTGGCAAACCGCTGCATTTGCGGACGGCAATCTACGTGGAAAAGCTGCGGTGCATCTCGGCAGTCCAGCCGCCTTCGGCGGTCACGGCTTTCCTGCCCCGCTGCGCCGCCGGAACAAACCGATCGACGCCCAGCCCATCAGCAGTCCCGCGACGAACGTCCCGAAGATCATGAGCGCCTGCGAAAGCTCCAAGTTCCACCCGAGGAAGCGCAGCCGGATCACGCTGGTGTTTTGGAAGGTGAACACGAGCACCATCACGAGGAGCAGCAGTGCTGCGATGAGTTTGAGTTTTTTCATAAGGAAGGTGGATGAGCGTTACGACGCCGCCGCGTCACCAGCCGTGCGGTCCTGGCAATCCGGCGATCACGCGCTGCGAACCGTGAGCACCGGACACGGCGCGTGCCGCACGACACGCTCGGCGGTACTGCCCATGAGTATCCGCATCAGCCCGGTAAGCCCGTGCGTGGAGATGATGATGATGTCCGATTTCAACTTCCGCGCGGCAGCCACGATGGAGTCGTAAGGGATCCCTTCACGGATCAATGTGGTGACATTCTTCGAGCGCGGAAATTCCTCCCGGACGAGCTTCTCGAGTGAAATTTTTGCATGGCTGCGGAAGTCCGGCGGCGGAGGCGGTGGGATCACTGCCTGCGCTCCAAACGGCGCGGCGGTATTCATCGGTTCGACCACGTGGAGCAGGCACACGCTCGCCCGGAATCGCGCCGCCCAGTCGCGGGCGAAGCGCGCTGCGCTGAGCGAATGCGTCGAGAAATCCACCGGCACGAGGATGTGTTTGAGGTCGGCATTGATCGTCGGGACTTTCGCAGCGGGCTTGGATTTTTTTCGCGGGCGCTTGCGCGCGCCGAGATTCTCGATTCCCGAGGCTGCCTGGTTGCCGACGAGTCCTCCGGCAATGGCCCCGGCGGGTCCCGCGATGGCCGCGCCGAGGGCTGCCCCCACGGCGGTGTCGAGGATTCTGCGCTTTGTGTTCGAGGGCTTCATGGGCGTAGTGGCTGGGGTGAAAGTGGAGAGGTCTGGGAGCGCGTGCGGTTCAGTCCTCGACGGTGAAGCCGACCTTGATCGTCACCTGCCAGTGCTTGACGCGATTCTTGTCAATTTCGCCGCGGGTCTCGGTGACTTCAAACCAGCGGAGGTTCTTCAGCGTTTTGCCGGCGCGACCGATGGCGGCATTCACCGCGTCCTCGACGGATTTGGTGGAAGTGCCGGTGAGTTCGATGAGTTTATAGACGTGGTTTTTCATGGGGTTTGTTTGGGTGGAAATCGCAGACCGCTGCCTGCTCCGCTCAATGTGCCTCGTGAGGCCGAGTTTGGCGAGGAGGCGTTCGGCGATTTCCGCGGGCGGCGGAGCAATGCTGAGGGCATGAAATGTCCCTTCGCTTTTTCATCCGCGGAACTGGCCGCGGAGGAAGCGGCAAAGATCCCCGGCTCCCTGCAGAGTGCCTCATTGCAATGTCCGCCATCCCGCTGAATCATCCGTCAACCAAACGGACCATGAGCGCTCCAACCACAAATATCCTGTTCGTCGCGCGTGTGGTTTTCGTGGCGGCTTCGATCATTGCGATCGCCGGATGCCAGACTGCCACCAGCGTCGCCCCGAAGCCCTCGCGCGAGAATTTGCAGCGGCAGCTTTCGGATTCACAGTCGTTGGTTCAGCGCTACGAGAAGCGCTACGGAAAATTGCTGCGAGAGAAACCGCGGCACGAGTTCCGCGCGTTGCGCGCGCAGTTGAAAGGGAAACCGATGAGCGAAGTGACGGCGCTGCTCGGCAAGCCGGCCGAGGTTTACACTTCGGGTTCAACGGAGTCGTGGGATTACGCCAACATCGCCTATGACTCCGCCTCGGGACGCACCGTGCGACGGCTGGAGGTCTGGTTCGCAAAGGGCGTTGTCGATTACATCACCGCATTTTTCTGACGCCGCTCGTCGGAAAGTCGGGACACTGCCCATCAACGCGCGAGGCAATCCCGTCCGGCCATAAGTACCGAGGACGATGAGATCTGCGTTCATCTTCGCGGCAAAACGGACAATCACATCCACCGGCTTGCCGGGGACAAAGTGTCTGCGCGGGCCTGCGTCGCCAAACTCTGCCCGAACGAATTTTTCAAGCACGTTGCGCATGACTTCGTGCGCCCTTTTCTGAAGGGTGGTCATATCGGCGTGCCAGTCTATGTGCAGGGGTTCGGCCACGTGCAGCACGCAGAGCCGCGATAAATCGTCGCGCGCAATCATTCGTGCCATGCGCAGCGCTTCGAGGGCCTGGTCCGAGAAATCAACGGGGACAAGAATCCGCCTAAACTCAGAGCTGCGGCGTTTGGCAGATTTTTTCATGATGTTCGAATCGTAGCCTTCCTCTGCGTGTGGACAAAACCGAAGTGCGGTGGGGTGGCGTTTTGCGCGGAAAATATTTTGAACAAACACGTCTGCCGATGCCACCAGCACCGTCGTGGATGAAAGTATCAGAAGGCAGTTGCCACTGTAGCCTTCGTTCACTGGCGTTGGCGCGGCGGCGTTGTTGAAGGTAAAGCCCGGGCCGCCTTCCGCCTGCGTTACCGTTACAAGACAACGATCTACAACATCGCCGTCGAAACCCCTGCACACGTCTGCCACGGTCGAGCGCTTCCTGCCAATGGTCGGACGTCTGGCAATCTCCGTCTCCGCGAACGATCGCGCGGTCGGGCTTTCGAGCCTGCGGCGAGGCGGACGATCGCGCGTTTCTTTCCGTGGAACCGGCACGGTCGAAAGCATTTCAAATCAATTGACGGCTTTTACCTGGCCGGAGTCTAAGCAAGACGCTGTTTAACCAGATGCGCCGTGTATTCCCTCCTGAACCTGCTGCTGCGGTCCATATTTCCGTCTGCGGCGCTTGGCTGGATTCTCCTCATTGCTGATCTGCTTGCGCTGGCCACCATTCCCTCGGTGCTGGTGCGGAGGATCCGTCGTCCGTTGGCGGCCTTGAGTTGGATTCTGGCCCTGCTGATGATCCCGTTTGGCGGCGTGATCGCGTGGTGGCTTCTCGGGCGACTGCACCTGCAACGTCCCGCCCGGCAACGCAAACGAACGCAGCGACGGATGGATGCCGAGCATCCCGATACGCCCCCGAAGTCGCTGGAAATTCCCGCGGTACTCTGCGCGGTGCTGCCCTTCGCGTTGCACGGCGACCGCCGCCGGAGCGAGGGCGTGTTCCCGCCCGCCGATGCGACCGACGTGCAGGTGTTCGCCAGTGGTGCGGAGGCGTTCGCTGCCATGGAGTCGGCCATTGGCGAAGCTCGGACGGAAATTCGAGCATTGTACTACATCTGGCAGACTGGCGAAACTGGCCGGCGCATCGCCGACAAATTGGCCGAGCGGGCGCGGGCCGGCGTGAAGGTGCGCATCCTCGTGGATGAAGTCGGCAGCCGTGCCTTCCTGCGCCAGTTCGCACCGTCACTGCGCGAGGCGGGCGTGGAAATCGCGGGATTTCTCCCGGCGAGTTTTAGCCCCTGGGCACCGACGTTCAACTTTCGCAATCACCGCAAGCTGCTGCTCGTGGATGGCCGCTGCGCGTTCACCGGCGGAATGAACATCGGCCGCGAATATGAGACCAAATGGAAGGACCAATGCGTGCGACTGAGCGGTCCCGTCGTTGAAAACCTCGATGATGTGTTTCAGGAGGATTGGCTCTTCGTCACCGATCAATACCTGGACGATCTGACACTGAAAGATGAACGCGACATCGCGAATGAAAACCGCGCGCCATGCGTCGTGATCGCGAGCGGACCCGACCGGGATGAGAACCGGATGC
>JBDSAR010000174.1:0-2881 GCA_039922035.1 Chthoniobacteraceae bacterium | reverse complement strand
TGCCTTCGCGCTCAGCCACGTCGTGCAGCTCCTGCATCCCGAAGTGATCGTGGTCGGCGGCGGCCTCAGCCTCATCGGCGAGCCGCTCCGCACGCGCCTCGCCGCCGCACTCCCGCGCTGGGTGATGAAAGCTTTCGCCCCCGGCCCGCGCATCGCACTAGCCGGTCTCGGCGAAGACGCCGTCCCCGTCGGCGCGCTCGCGCTGTGCATATCCTCATAGCCGCCGAAGGCGCAAGGAATGTCGCCCCTCCTGGCGCACGCACACTCGACACCGCCGCGCATTTCGCCGAAGTGTCGCGGATGCTCGACTGGCTCACCAACTACATCGCCGCGCAGAAGAAGGCGCTCGACACCATCAACCCCGCCACCATCGCGCCGCTCATCGCCACGTTGCGCGAGGCCCATCGCGCAGGCCGGCAGATTTTCATCTGTGGCAATGGCGGCAGCGCGGCGAACTCCTCGCACTTCGTCACCGACCTTGGGAAAAATTCCAGCGAGGCGATGGGCACGCCGTTCCGAGTGCTGTCGCTGAATGACAACACCTCGTGGATCACCGCCATCGGCAACGACTACGACTACGCGGATGTCTTCGTGCGCCAGCTCAAAAATTACGGCCAGGCCGGCGACGTGCTCATCGTCATCAGCGTCAGCGGCAATTCGCCAAACCTCGTGAAAGCCCTCGAATGGGCGAAGCCGCAAGGCATGAAGACCATCGCGCTCGTCGGCGGAAAACGCGGGCGCGCCGCGGAGATGGCCGATCAGGTCATCGTCGTCGAGGACACGCACTACGGCCGCGTCGAGGACGTCCACATGAACATCCTCCACATGCTCTGCTACGTCTTCGTCGAACGCGAGGACGCGAGGAAGTAGCGCGCATTTCCCTGTCGGCAGCCGCAATGATGGCGCCCACTTTCCCCTCGCCCAGCGCCCGCGATTTGCAAGACTGGCGCTGCATGAAAACCCTCCTCGCCCTCGCCAGCCTCGCCCTTTTCACCATGAGCACCATCGCCGCAGACGGTCCCGTCTTCCACATCGTCCACTTCAAGTTCAAGACCGACGCCACGCCCGCACAGATCGCGCAGGTGGAAAAGGATTTCGCCGCGCTGAAGGGGAAAATCGAGATCGTGCAGTCGCTCGAATGGGGCACGGATAGCTCGCCCGAAAAACTCAGCGACGGCTTCACGCACTGTTGGGTGCTCACTTTCAAAAACGAAGCGGATCGCGACGCCTACATCGTCCACCCGGCGCACAAGGCCTTCGTCGCGACGCTCGGAGCGGTGCTCGAAAAGCCGCTCGTCGTGGACTTCATCCCGAAGAAGTAGCGTTCACGACTCAACTCGAAAAAGCCATGACCGAGGTCTTCGTCCATCCCGACCTGACACAGGTAGAGCACTGCCGCTCACTCCTTGAGGAGGCAGGCATCGAGAGTGTCATCCAGAACGAATCCACGCACGACCTCATCGCGGGCCTGCAGGATCCGATGCGCCCACCGACACTTTGCGTCACGAATGACGCCGATGCCGAACGCGCCAGGGAACTTCTCCGCGCCCTCGCGACCGCCGGGGAAGACAATGCGCCCGAGTGGAAATGCCCGCAATGCGGCGAGACCGTGCCGGGGAATTTCGGCACGTGCTGGAAGTGCGAGACCCAACGGCCTCAATAGCCATCCACGGAAGACGGGGGCGAATGTAGCGACGACGACTCGTCGGCTCAAACCGTGCCGCGAAGTTCGGTCTCAAAAAGCGCGACGCGCTCCGGCGAACCGACAGTCACTCTTGCTCCCCGCCGCGGCTGCCGACGAGTCGTCGGCACCACATTTTGCACGCCGCCTTTCGGCGGCGATTGCGAGACTACGCGCCAGTCTCAGTGCGGTACGCGGCGGCATCCATGAGCGCGTCGCGCTCGGCGGGTGCGGAAAGTTCGAGTTTGAACATCCAGCCGTCGCCGCACGGATCCGTGTTCACCAGCGCGGGATTGGCGGAAAGCCCGGGATTTACGGCGACGACTTTGCCCGACGCCGGCGCGTAGATGTCGCTCGCAGCCTTCACACTCTCCACGACACAGACGACTTCGCCGGCCTTCACGACCTTGCCCACCGCGGGAAGGTCCACGAAGACCACGTCGGAAAGTTCGTGCTGGGCGTGGTCAGTGATCCCGACGGTGCCGTCGGCACGGAGCCATTCGTGGGACTTTGCGTAACGGAGATCGTCTGGAACGTTCATGAGAGTGCGTTGCTAACCGGCAGTGCCGCCGCGGTGAAGCGGTTTCTTTTCCACCTGCGCCGGAAAACGCCGGCCGCGGATGTCTATCTCGATCGCGGTGCCGGGCTTTGCAAATTCCACAGGCAGGTAAGCGAGGCCGATGCCGCAGCCGAGCGTCGGCGAAAGTCCGCCGCTGCACGTCTCGCCGATCTGCGCGCCGTCCTTCCACACGCCGTAGTGGCTGCGCGGCGGCGGAGTGGCACCGATCATTTTGAATGCCGTGAGACGCTCTTTCACGCCCGCGGCTTTCTGCTCCGCGAGCACGGCGCGACCGGTGAAGTCACCCTTTTCGAGGTCCACAAAAAATCCGACCCCGGCCTCGATCGGCGTGCGCTCCGGTGAGAGATCGTTTCCGTTCAGCGGATAGCACATCTCCATGCGCAGCGTGTCGCGCGCGCCAAGACCGCAGGGCTTGATGCCAAATTCCGCGCCCGCCGCGAGCACTGCGCCGAGCATGCGCACCGCGTCCGCCGCCGGGCCGAACACCTCAAAGCCGTCCTCGCCCGTGTAGCCCGTGCGTCCGATGAAAAGCGGGACGCCACCGACTTCGGGTTGCACGATGCCATTGCGCACCGGCGCGGTTTTCCCTCCGGTGAATTTCGCAAACCACTCCGCCGCGC
>JBDSAR010000173.1:0-5918 GCA_039922035.1 Chthoniobacteraceae bacterium | reverse complement strand
CCGTGCCGAAAGTCGCGGACCCGAAACACTTCATCCAGAATCCGATCGACAGCTTCGTCCTCGCCAAGCTCGCCGAGAAAAAACTCGCGCCGTCCGCGAAGGCCGACAAGCAAACGCTCATCCGCCGCGTGACGTATGATCTCATCGGCCTCCCGCCGACGCCCGAGGAAGTGGACGCCTTCCTCGCCGACAATTCCACGAACGCGTTTGAAAAAGTCGTGGATCGCCTTTTGGCGTCGCCACGCTACGGCGAGCGCTGGGGCCGCCACTGGCTCGACATCGCACGCTACGCCGACACGAGTGGCGACCGCCAGAACGGCGGCAAGCGCAACCCGCTCTACCCGCACGCGTGGACCTTCCGCGACTACGTGATCGACGCGTTCAACAAGGATCTGCCGTACGATCAGTTCATCGTCGAGCAAATCGCCGCGGACAAACTTCCCGAATCGAAGACCGAAAAATCCAAGCTCGCCGCACTCGGTTTCCTCACCGTCGGCAAGCGTTTCATGGGGAACGACAATGACGTGATCGATGACCGCATCGACGTTGTCACGAAGGGCGTGATGGGCCTCACCGGCTCGTGCGCACGCTGCCACGATCACAAATTCGATCCCATCCCCACGAAGGATTACTACTCGCTCTACGGCGTCTTCACGAGCAGCCAGGATGCTGCCGACGGAGTCGCGCTGAACGACCCGGAAAAGAATCCGCACTACGGTGAATTCAAGGAGGCGGTCGCGAAAGTGGAGAAGGAGATCGACCAATATCGCGACACCGAAGCCGCGCGCCTGCTCTCCGGCATGCTCGAAAAATCTGGCGATTACATGCTCGTCGCACACGAGGCGAAGGCGACCTCATCGAAGGGCGGCAAGAAGAACGACAACTTCCGCATCCTCGCCCGCGACAAGGGACTGAAGGCCGAACTCGCCGCGATCTGGCTCGACCGCGCCAAGGCCATCGAGGCCGGCAAGAAGGACGACGCCGTCTTCGGTCCGTGGGTGAAATTTGCGGAACTTTCGGCAGACAAGTTCGCCGAAAGCGCACCCGCATTCGCGAAGGAAATTGCCGCCTCCACGACGGTGACACCCGCGATTGCAAAGGCATTCGCCACGAAGGCGCCCGCGTCACTGAAGGACGTTGCCGCCATTTACACCGAGGCCTTCGGCACACTCCACAAGCAGCTCAAGCTGGATGAATTCCTCGGCTACAAGGGCGGAGGGCGCAACCGCTTCGACATCGCGAAGACACAAGTCGTGCTCGCCGACGCCGACATGGAAGCGCTGCGCAAACAGATCTTCGGCACCGCCTCCGCCATTCTGCCCGACGAGCAGAACATGACCCGCGCACTCGGCAACCAGTTCACCACGCAGCAGGGCGCCATCCGCGCGAAGATCGTGACGCTCGAACTCGTGCATCCCGGCGCGCCCGTGAAGGCGATGTCCGTGACCGATCGCGACAAGCCGCGCGACGCCGCAGTCCTCGTCCGCGGCGAACCGCAGAACCGCGGCGACATCGTCCCGCGCCAGTTCCCCGCGCTCCTCGCGCCGGACCGCAAGCCCTTCACCGACGGCAGCGGCCGCCTCGAAATGGCGAGGCTCATCGCCAGCCGCGACAACCCGCTCACCGCGCGCGTCATCGTGAACCGCGTTTGGATGTGGCATTTCGGCCAGGCCATCGTCCGCACCGTCAGCGACTTCGGCACACGCTCCGAGCCGCCCACGCATCCCGAGTTGCTCGACTACCTCGCCACGTGGCTCATGGAAAAGGAAAACGGCTGGTCCTTGAAAAAGCTGAACAAGTTCATCGTCATGTCCGCCGCCTACCAGCAAGACAGCCGCCCGAACGACGCCGCGATGAAGAGCGACCCGACCAACCAGTGGCTCTGGCGCGCAAACGTCCAGCGCCTCGACTTCGAGCAGGTGCGCGACTCGCTGCTTAGCCTCGGCGGCAAGCTCGACCTCACGATGGGCGGCCAGCCCTTCATCCTCGCGGGAAGCTCCATCGGCGGCAAAGGCAAGTACGCCAGCGCCGACCTCGGCATCTCGAAAGTCAGCCCGAACCGTCGCAGCGTTTACGCATTCCTCGACCGCTCCGCGCTGCCGGAAATGCTGAACACCTTCGACTTCGCAAATCCCGACATGTCCACCGGCGAACGCATCATGACCACCGTGCCGCAGCAGGCGCTCTTCATGATGAACAGCCCTTTCCTCGTCGAGCAGGTGAAGAACATCCTCTCCCGTCCCGACTTCCCCGCCGCCGCATCCGATGCGGAAAAAGTGCGCTTCATCTTCCGCACCGCATTCCAGCGCCAGCCGACCGATGCCGAACTGAAAATCGCGGAAAAATTCCTCGCCCCCGAGGCACCGCAGCCGAAGACCGCTGAGACATCCCCCGTCGCCATCGGCCAAGCCGAAGCATTGGAAGCCAAACTGCGCAAAAAAGCCGCCGCCGGCAACGCACAGATGCAACCGCTCAATGCTCTCGAACGCTACACGCAGATCATCCTGCTCACGAACGAGCTGATCTTCCTGAACTGAGCAATGTAGCACCGACGACTCGTCGGTCTCGCGCACAGAGTCACGCCACGCGCACGACCCTCGCCCGTCGTCGCCAGACACCGTTTCGCATCAGTGGGGCAGTGACGGCATCAGGGCGAAGCGGAGTATTGCGCGCCGCAAATTCCCCGCTTCCGTCCCCCGCGTGAAATCGCGATAACGTGCGCATGATGCGCGTATTCCTCCCGTGGACTTCACCTCTGCTGCCCGCCGTGGCCGCACGGATGATCGCCGATTGCGCCGCGGCGTCTGAGTCGCAAGATGCGGATCTCAGCGACTTGCTGATCGTCGTGCGTGGCCGCGCCGCAAGCCGCCGCCTGCTCGGACTGCTCGCCGCCGAGGCACAACGCGCAGGCCGCGCACTCATCCCACCGCGCATCACCACAGCGGGTTCGCTCGCGGAGGAACTCTTCGGACGCGCCTCCGGCGTCGCAGGGACTCTCGCGCAGCGTCTCGCGTGGGCCGCCGCCCTCGAACGCGCGCCGGAGGAACTTCTCGCACACGTCTGGAACACGCCGGCCGGCCGCGACCGCGCCGCGAGCCGCCGCCACCTCGCGGGCTTTCTCGAACGCACGTGGCGCGACCTCAGCGTATCCGGCACGGACTTCGCAGGCGCATTTGAAGTGCTCGCGCGCATCGTCCCGGATGCCGCCGAACTCGAACAGCCGCGCTGGCTCGGGCTGCAACAACTCCTCAGCGACTACCGCAGCATCCTCGGCGAATGGAACCTCGTGGATCCCGCCGCGTGGCGCGCCAGCCTCATCACCACGGGACGCCCGGCGGAGCAGCGCGTCGCGCTCGCGGGCATCGTCGAGCTGCCGCCCATTCTCGTCTCGCTGCTCGCGCTGGTGAAAAATGATCCGCTCGTTTTCATCCACGCGCCGGAGGCGGAGGCTGAAGGATTCGACGACTGGGGCCGGCTGAAATTCGCGTACTGGCCCAAGCGCGGCTGCCGTTTCGAGCACGGCGAGATCCATGTCGTCCGCGGCGTGCGAGAGCAGGCCGCACGCTGCGTGGAATTGATCCGCGCATGGAAAGATGGCGGCCTCGCACCATCCGCAATCACCGTTGCAGTTCCCGAAAGCGCTGCCGTATCCGCGCTCCAGCAGGGAATCGCCGATGCCGGGATTCCCGCACGCACCGCGGAAGGCCTGCCCGTTTCGCGCAGCTCCGTCCTTGTGCTGCTCTCGCAGTTCGCCGACTTCCTCGACCGCGGCAAAGACGAGCCGCCATCGTACGAAAGTATCGCCGCACTCGCGCGCCATCCGGATCTCCGCATCTCCGGCAATTCCCTCGCAAAGGCGCTCGATGGTTTCTTCGAGGATCATCTCCCCGCGCGCATTGATCTCGCGCTGTGCGAAAGCAACGAGCGCGATTCGCGCATCGCAGACGCATCCGCCGCTCTCGAACGTCTCGCCATCATCCGCAGCGGGCACTTCGCCGAGGACGTCACCGCACTTCTGCTCCGCATCTACGACGAGCGCCACATCGCGCCGCACGCCGAGGAAGATCGCGCGATGATTCCCGCACTCGAATCGCTCCGCGCGGCACTCGATGAAATCGAGCGCCTCCCGCAGGACGCCACCGCGCAATTTTCTCCTGCGGATTTGCTGCGCCTGCTCATCGAGGTCGCCGGCAGCGGCGAAGTCCCCGAGCCCGAGCAGCCCGACGCCGTCGAACTCGCCGGCTGGCTCGAAGCTGCATCGGACGACTCGCCCGCGCTCATCGTCACATCCGTATTCGACGGCAGCCTCCCGCAAGGCGCGCCCACCGAGCCGCTGCTGCTCGACTCGCTGCGCGACAAGCTCGGCCTCCCGTGCCGCGCGAGCCACTACGCGCGCGACCAATACACCCTGCACAGCGTGTGGATGAGCCGCCGCACGAACGGACGCTTCGCACTCATCGGACCGCGACGCACCGCCGAGGGAACGCCCGCACGCCCGAGCCGCCTGCTGCTCGGCGCCCACGAGGACCGCGAACTCGCCACGCGCCTCCTCGCCCTCGTCGCCGAGACGCACGGCATGCAGATGCCATCGCACGCCGCCGCCGGGCTCCAGCCGCCGGAGCCCGATCCGGAAAAGATGTGCGCCTTCCGCACCTTCCGCGTCACGAGCTTCCGCACCTATCTCGCATCGCCGCGACTGTTCTACTTCCAGCACGTCTGCCGGCTGAAGGTCCAGGACGACTCCGCCGACGAACTCGACGGCGGCGCATTCGGCTCCGCGATTCACTCGGTGCTCGAGGATTTTGCCGTGCGGCACATCGGAAGTGTTAAAATATTAACCTCCTCCGAGATCGAACGCGAGACCACCGCCGCGCTGCACGATTTCATCCGTCGCCGCTATGGCCGCCATCCCCTGCCCCCAGTCACCGCGCAGGTGCATTCGCTCGAGGAAAGATTGCGCGCATTCGCCGTCGAGCAGGCGCGGCTTTTCGACGACGGATGGCAGATCGCCTACGTGGAACGCGGCGGCGCAGTCGAGGTGCCGTTCGTCGTGCCCGGTGCGCCGGACGATGTTTTGCTGAAGGGCCGCATCGATCGCGTGGACCGCCACGCCGACGGACGCATGCGCGTCATTGATTACAAGACCTCCTCGACCGTGAGGCAGCCCACCGCCGCGCACTACGCGCCGAAGCTCGCCGAATGGCGCGACCTGCAGCTCCCGCTCTACGTGAAGCTGTTGCCCGCGCTCGGCGTCACCGGAAAACTTCCCGAGCCCGACGACGGACTTGAACTCGTCTATTTCAACCTCCCGCCAAAACGCGACGACGCGGGCATCAGCGCTCCATTCGACCCATCGCTGATTCCCGAAGCATGGGAGCGCGCGGCGCAAATCATCACCGAAGTATGTAGCGGCGAAGGCTGCCGCGAAGTCGGCAAAGTCATGAGCAACGAAGACCCGGTCTTCCTCGCACTCTGCGGACTGAATGGCCTGCCGATCGAAACCGGGGAGGAGGAATAGCCATGCCACTCACCGTCATCCGCGCATCCGCAGGTTCGGGAAAAACCTTCCAGCTCGCGATGTCCTTCATCCGCATCCTGCTCCAGGGCGAACTCGCCGGACAGCCGCAGAATCCCTCCGCAATCCTCGCGACCACATTCACCCGAGCCGCCGCCGGGGAAATTCTCGACCGCGTGCTGCGTCTCGTCGCGGAAGCCGTGCAGTCGAAGAAGCGCCGTGAATTTCTCTCCTCGCAACTCGGGCTGCCGCTGTCCGCCGCGCACTCCGCACGGCTGCTCGCCGCACTCGTCGCACACGTGGACCGGCTCGCGATCTCCACGATGGATGCGTTCTTCGGCCAAATCGCGAAGGCATTTTCCAGCGACCTCGGCTTTGCGCCGGACTGGAGCATGGCCGCAAA
>JBDSAR010000172.1:0-2985 GCA_039922035.1 Chthoniobacteraceae bacterium | reverse complement strand
CATCGCGCGATCTGCTACCTCGGCGAGAGCTACGAGGAATGCGCGGGCATGGGCGCGACACTGAGCCTGTGCTGGTTCTCGCCGGGCTGGATGAATTTCGCGCACATCGGCGACAGCCGCATCTATTACCTGCCTGCGACAGGCGAGATGAAGCAACTCAGCGAGGACGACACGTATGTCGGCTGGCTGCGGCGCAACGGCAAACTCAATGAGCGCGAGGCGCGCGATCATCCGCGGAAAAACGTGCTGCAAAAGGCGCTCGGTGCGGGGCACCAATTCGTGGACCCGCAGATCGGTGCGGTGGCATTTGAAAAGGGCGACACCTTTGTGCTCTGCACCGATGGCGTGATTGACGGCCTTTTCGACAATGCGATCGCCGACACCATCCGATCGCCCGAGTCCGCCGATGTCGCGCTCGATCCCGCCCAGCGGCTGGTGAAGGCTGCGCTGGTGCATTCGGGGCGCGATAACACGACCGTGGTGGTGGTCGAAGTGATCTGACCGTCGAGTGCTTGCACTCGGCATCGGGCGTCCATAGCTTCCGCGCCCTTTCACTTTTCAAAAAATGAGCCAGCCACAGACCGCCATCACACCCACGCGCGAACAGGATTTCCCCGAGTGGTATCAGCAGATCGTCCGCGCGGCGGACCTCGCGGAAAATTCCGACGTGCGCGGGTGCATGGTCATCAAGCCCTGGGGCTACGGCATCTGGGAAAATATGCAGCGCGCGCTTGATCGCATGTTCAAGGAGACCGGGCATAAGAACGCGTATTTCCCCCTTTTCATTCCGCTCTCGTATCTCGCGAAGGAGGCGGCGCACGTCGAGGGCTTCGCAAAGGAATGCGCGGTCGTCACGCATCACCGCCTGGAGTCCGATGGCAAAGGCGGACTCCGTCCCGCGCCCGCATCGCAACTCGCGGAGCCGCTCGTGATCCGTCCGACATCCGAGACGATCATCGGCGCGACCTATGCGAAGTGGGTCCAGTCGTACCGCGATCTCCCGATTTTGATCAACCAGTGGGCAAACGTGGTCCGCTGGGAAATGCGCCCGCGCGTTTTCCTGCGCACGGCGGAATTCCTCTGGCAGGAAGGCCACACCGCGCATGAGACGGAAAAGGAGGCACGCGACGAGACGATGCAGATGCTGCGCGTGTATGAGACCTTCGCGCGCGACTGGCTCGCGCTGCCTGTTTTTACTGGCGAAAAAAGTGCGGGTGAGCGCTTCCCCGGCGCGGTGCAGACGCTGTGCATCGAGGCGATGGTGCAGGATCGCAAGGCGATCCAGGCCGGCACGTCGCACTTCCTCGGGCAGAACTTTGCGAAGGCGAGCGGCATCCAGTTCATTTCGCGTGAGAACAAGCACGAGCATGCGTGGACGACTTCATGGGGCGTCTCGACGCGGCTCGTCGGCACGATCCTCATGGCGCATGCGGATGACGACGGCGCGGTGCTCCCGCCCCGCGTCGCACCCGAGCATATCGTCATCATTCCCATCACGCCGAAGCCCGAGATGCGCGACGCGGTTTTCCCCGCGTGCGACGCGCTCGCGGCGGAGCTGCGGAAGCAGACCTTCGGTGGCGAGCCTGTGCGCGTGCATGTGGACAAGCGTGACCTCGGCGGCGGCGTGAAGAGCTGGGAGTGGATCAAAAAAGGCGTACCGCTGCGCGTGGAGATCGGCCTGCGCGATTTGGAAAAAGGCAGCGTCGCCGTGGCACGCCGGGATCGCGGGCACAAGGACAAGACATTCCCGGCGACCGCCGATTTCACGTCCGGCATCGCCGCGCTGCTGCAGGAAATCCACGACTCGCTGCTCGACCGCGCGACGAAACTCCGCGACGCGCACACGGTGAAGATCGAGACGAAGGATGAGTTCATCGCATTTTTCACCGCGAAAAATGCGAACAAGCCCGAAATCCACGGCGGCTTTGCACTCACGCACTGGGACGGCTCGGCGGAAGTCGAGACGGAGATCAAGGAGCAGCTCAAGGTGACCATCCGCTGCATCCCGTTCGACGCGCCCCACGACGACGGCAAATGCGTCTGGAGCGGCCGCCCGAGCACGCGCCGTGTCGTGTTTGCGAAGAGCTATTGAGCCGTTTGGAGCGTAGCTCTCCAGAGCTGCGCTGCTGAGAGACGGGATGCCCGCACTGTCACGGCGCAGCTCTGGCGAGCTACGCTACGAATTGTTTGCTCCGCCTACTTCGATTTCGCTGCGGCGACTTTTGCCTTCAATTCGTCGAGGAATGTTGCCGAGTAGCCGCCCCATTTGTTGATCGCTTTGCCGTCGGCATCGAGCAGCACGAGGGTCGGGAAGCCGCTCACGCCATGCTCGGTCTTGAGCTTCGCATTTTGATCGACGGTGTGCTTCGGCAGTTTCTTGCCGTGCGGAAAGTCGAGCGTGACGCCCACGAGGTTGTCTTTTGCGAAAGCTTTGAAGTCGGCCTTTGCGAAAACTTCCTTGTCGAGCTTGATGCACCAGCCGCACCAGTCGCTGCCGGTAAAGTCGAGGAGCACGAGTTTCTTTTCGGCCTTCGCCTGCGCGAGGGCTTTTTCGTAGTTGTCCGTCCAGCCGCCTGCGGCGAGGGAGACGTGCGATGCGATGACGAGGGAGCACAGGAGGGCAAGGAGTTTTTTCATGGTGCCGGGAACTCTGCGGGTCCGGTGGCGGGGTTCAAATCAAAAAGCGCCGCGTATTCGGAGCTTCGGTTTTGCGAAGCTGCCGCGAGGGCGATGACGCCGGCGACGGCGAGCTACACGGTCTGCACGAGTCGCAACGCGACCACGCCGCTGACAGCGACCACGCCACCGAGGAGGGTGCGGCGGGTGGGGCTTTCACCGTCCACCACCCAGGCGAGAAGCTGCGTAAAAATCGGCGACATGGCGACGATGGGCATCACGACGCCGGTCTTGCCGGTGATGAGCGCCCATTGGTAGCAGGCGACACCGATGACAGGGCCGACGAGCGCATTCGCAGTGACCCAGCCC
>JBDSAR010000171.1:0-3320 GCA_039922035.1 Chthoniobacteraceae bacterium | reverse complement strand
TCGAGAACGCGCCCGTGGCGTGGAGCGAGGTGCCCTACGCCGAGGTGCGCGGGAATCCGCACATCATGCAGTTCTTCGGCGACAAATACGGCGAGACCGTCCGCGTCGTGCAGGTCGGCGGGCACATCAATGGCAATGGCCGCGCCGCAT
The DNA here is from genome assembly GCA_039922035.1 of Chthoniobacteraceae bacterium. GTDB lineage: Bacteria > Verrucomicrobiota > Verrucomicrobiia > Chthoniobacterales > Chthoniobacteraceae > SXWH01. Next base: position 3,170 of record JBDSAR010000171.1, on the reverse strand, counting down.
TCGACGGCTACTCGATGGAACTCTGCGCCGGCACGCACACGCGCGCGACCGGCGAGATCGGCCTCTTCCGGATCAACGCCGAAGCCGCCATCGCCGCCGGAGTCCGCCGCATCGAAGCCATCGCCGGCCTCACCGCGTACGACGCCGCCACCGCCGACATGCAGCGCATCCACACGCTCGCCACGCATCTCGGCACGCCGCTGCCCGAATTGGAAAAGCGCATCGAATCCATGCTCGCACAGCAAAAGGAACTCGAGAAGGCGCTCAAGTCCGCGCAGCAGCGCGAAGCCGCCGGTCGCTCGAAGGAACTCATCGCCAAGGCCGAGACGATCAACGGCATCCCCGCCATCATCGCCAACCTCGGTGCACTCGACGCCGACGCCGCCGTCGCCCTCGCCGAAGCGCTGAAGGGCGCATTCCCCGGAGTCGTCGTCCTCGGCACCGCGAGTGCCGGTGCCGTCGCGCTCATCGCGAGCGTCGGCAAGGAGCATCAAGCCAAAGTGCAGGCCGGAAAAATCATCCAGACCATCGCCCCGATCGTCGGCGGCAAAGGCGGCGGCAAACCCGACTTCGCCCGCGGCGGCGGGAAGGACGCCAGCAAGCTCGACGAGGCGCTCGCGCAGGCGAAGGCGCTGATTATTGCCTGAGCAGTTCCTGAATTTTCTCGGCTGCAGATTGCTCCGGCAAAGGACGCGGGACGCTACTCGACCTTGAACAGGATCGAGGCCGTCTTGCCGCTGGCGATCACGCTCAGCATGTAGTTGCCGGCGGCGAGCTTCTGCTTGTCCATGGTGCCGGCAAGCGTGCCCTTGTTGGTGTTTTGCAGGATGATGATCGCAGGCTGCCCACCGGCGGCGGGCGCGCCTTTTTCGTCGGTCTTGTTGACGTTGATGATGATCATCTGGTCCGGCTTGTCGGTGATTTCGATGGCCGCGTCGTTCTTCACGGGCTTGGCCAGTTTGGCAAAGGGTTCGCCCTTTTTGTAAGTCGCAGCCTGCCCGCCGACGCTCACGGGGAAAGGCAGTGAGCCGTCGTCCTGCGCGTGGGCGCTGACGAGGCCGGTGGTGATGACGGAGAGGAACGCTAGGAGGAGTGTTTTCATGGCCTGATATCTTGTGCATCGTTCGCATGGCGCGGCAAGGCGGGATTCTGACCGCAATGCGTTCCACACTTGCGGGATTTTGATTCCCGGCGAGACTCCGCCTCCGCAAAAAATGACCCAAGTCTCCGACGTCCACGTAATCGCGAACACCGCGCTCCCTTCCCCGAAGGAAATGAGCGCGGAAATTCCGCGCAGCGATGCGCACGCGGCGTTCGTCAGCGAGTCACGCGCGGCCATCGCGCGCACGATCTCCGGCGCGGACCCGCGCTTCCTGCTCATCGTCGGGCCGTGCTCGATCCACGATCTGACGGGCGGCCACGAATACGCGCAGCGGCTCGCGAAGCTGGCGGAGGAAGTGCGCGACCGCGTGCTCATCGTGATGCGCGTCTATTTTGAAAAGCCGCGCACCACCATCGGCTGGAAGGGGCTCATCATGGACCCGCACCTCGACGGGACGAACGACATCCCGGCCGGACTGCGCATCGCGCGCGCCTTCCTCCGCGACGTGCTCGATCTCGGCCTGCCGACGGCGACCGAGATGCTCGACCCGATCACACCGCAATACATCGCCGACCTCACGTGCTGGACCGCCATCGGCGCGCGCACGACGGAAAGCCAGACGCACCGCCAGATGGCCAGCGGACTCTCCATGCCGGTCGGTTTCAAGAACACGACGAGCGGCGCGGTGCAGCCGGCGATCAACGCCATCAAGGCCGCGGTGCAGCGGCAGACTTTCCTCGGCATCAATGAGAACGGCCACGCGAGCGTCGTGACCACGACAGGCAATCCCGACTGTCACGTGATCCTGCGCGGCGGCGATGACTCGCCGAACCACGACGCGGGATCGGTGGCAAAGGCGCTCGCGGCTTTGCAAAAGAACGGCCTGCCCGCGACGGTGATGGTGGACGCGAGCCACGCGAATTGCGCAAAGGAGAGCGACCGGATGCCCGCAACCTTCCGCGAAATCCTCGCGCAGCGCGCAGGCGGGACCACCGGCATCATCGGCGCAATGCTGGAGAGCAATCTCGTCGCCGGCGCACAGTCCCTCGGCAAGGATCGCAGCGCGCTCGTCTATGGCCAGTCGATCACCGACCAGTGCATTGACTGGGCGACGACTGAGACCCTCGTGCGCGACGCGGCGGAGTGTCCGCCTTACTTCAGGCCGTAAGCCTGCACCGCTGTCTTGCCAAACAGGCAATCCTGCTCATCGGCTGAAAGGCGGGCGGAAAATTTCCGCACCAACTCCACCCAGCGCGAATAGCCCGACGCCGCGAGGCATACCGGCCAGTCGGTGCCGAACATCAGCCGCTTCGGTCCGAATGCTTCAAGCACCACGTCGAAATACGGACGCATCTGCTCCTCGCTCCAGGTTTTCCAGTCCGCCTCAGTGACCATGCCGGAAACTTTGCAGAAAACATTCTGACGCCGCGCGATGTCGCGGATATTTGCGCGCCACGGCTCGAGCGCGCCGTCCTTGATGCGCGGCTTCGCGATGTGATCGAGCACGAAGACCTGCTGCGGGTGCCGATCCACGAACTCGAGCGCGGGCGCCAGGTGGCGCTCCAGGATCAGGATATCGTAGACGAGCCCGAATTGTTTCAAGAGCGCGATCCCGCGGTTGAAATCCGCACCAAGGATAAACCGATCGTCCGGCTCCGCCTGGACCACATGGCGCACGGCCCGGAGCTTCGGTTGGGGGGCAAATCGCTCCAGCTCCTTCTGCACGCCGGCCTCGGCCAGCGGCACCCAGCCGACCACGCCTTTGATGAAGCTATGCTGCGCGGCCAGCTCCAGCAGCCACCTCGTCTCCTCCACCGTCTGCCGCGCCTGCACCGTCACGACCCCGTCGATGTCCGCATGCGCGATCTCCTGCCGCAGATCCTCCGGCAGAAAATCCCGCCGCAGCGCCGCCATGGAGTCATCGATCCACGGGTACTCCGCCGCGCTGTATTTCCAAAAGTGGTGGTGGGAATCAATTTTCATGCACGGTGAATCACGGAGGAGAATTGGGCGGCTCGCAAGCGGAGATGTGGGCCGCGGCTTTCGTCGTGCAGATTGCCAGCCAGGG
>JBDSAR010000170.1:0-5652 GCA_039922035.1 Chthoniobacteraceae bacterium | reverse complement strand
GAAGGCGCTCGAATTCTTCGAGGTGCGGCAAAATGTGTCCGGCGTGACCACGATGATGAGCAGCCAGTCGGCGATTGACGGTTCGCGGATCAGCGGGAGCTACATTTTGCTCCGCGCATTTCTGTGGGCGATTCCGCTGCTGGGATTCATCGGCACGGTCGTCGGCCTTTCGCACGCAATCGGCGGGATGAGCTTTGCGAATGTGGAGGACGTGAGCAAAATTGTCGGCTCGATCAACAACGTCACCAGCGGCCTCGGCACGGCGTTCGACGCCACACTGCTCGGCCTCGTCTTCGCAGTGACGCTCAATTTTCCGCTGAACTCCCTCGGGAAGCACGAGGAGGAGACGCTGAACGACATTGATGCGTTCTGCAACGAGGTGCTCCTCCCGCGACTGAACGACGGCGCGGGCGCGGGCGGCGGCGACTTCAATGCGGTGGCCGACTCCGTGGTGAAGGCGCTCGGCGCAGCGCAGCAGGAATTCCTGACCGACCTGAACACACTCTCCGCACGCATGCTCGAATACGCGGACAACCTCGACCGCCGCAACGATGAGCACCAGCAGGCGGTGATGAATGAATTCGTGACCAACATGACCGCGATGCGCACCGAAGTGGAGGGCAACATCACCTCCATGCGCACGGGAGTGGAGAGCGCGCTGACCGAATCCATGAAGCAGACCGCCCAATACGTCGGCGGCCTCGACGCAGGGATCCGCGGACTGAACACCGCACTCGAAAAACTCGGCGAGAAGCAGATCAATGTGCATGAGTTGAAAAAGAAACACTGGTGGAGCCGCGGCTAATCCGCGCGAAGCACTGAGCCTTCGTCCCCATGGTCAAACGACACCCGCGCCGCAGCGACGAGATCCTGCTGATCCCGTTCCTCGACATCCTGTGCTCACTCATCGGCGTGCTCGTGTTGATCATCGTGGTGCTCGTGGTGGCGCAGACGCAGAAAATCAACGGCCGCACGCCGGAGGAACTTCAGCGCGCGCAGGACTTCAAGAAGCTGGAGAAGCAACTGAAGGAGAACGTGCACATCAACGACGCCCTCCGCGACAAGGTGGCCGCGATCGAGAAACTGAAAACGGAATCCAAGGAGAAGGAGGAGCGCGTCGCGAAACTCCGCAAGCTTCTCGACACATCCACCGCGGATCGCGAGCGCAATCAGCAACTCAGCCAGAACATGCTCAAGGAACTCGACAATCTGCTGCTCGAGCTGAACGGCTTGGCCACGCAGGAGCCCACTTTGAAAAGGGAGATTGCGGCCCTGATGGCGGAGATCAAAAAACGCCAGCCCGTCCCGGTGAAACTGCCACCCGTGATCGTGCAGCCGGGCGGCTCCGGTTTCGCCAAAGGCTCGAAGGTTTTCTTCGTCGAGGCTTCCGCGGGAAAGCTGACCTATTTCTGGAATGGGACAGCCAAGTCCGTCGTGAGCGCCGTGCCCGATGTGATTGCCGCGGATCCCACTTTCAACTCCTACCTCAAGACCGTGCTCACTGTGCCGCAAAGCAAGATCATCTTCCTCCTCCGCGACGATGGCATGGGCGCCTACAACCTCGGCGCAGGCTGGGCGCAGGCCACCTACGGTTACCGCGTGGACCAGATCGGGAAACTGCCGCTGCCCGGACGCGGCCCGGTGGATCTGAAAATGTTCAGCGAGTTCCTCGGAGCATTGCCTCCGCCTCCGGAACCGGAGAAGAAGCCCGAAGCGCCAGCGACCCCGCCACCCGCAAAGCCGCCCGCCCCGCCCGCGGTTCCGCCGAAAAATTAACCCCAACTTTCCATGGCACGACGACGACACCAGGAGGAGGAACTGCCATTCGTGGCGCTGATGGACACGATGACGAATGTCGTCGGCGTGCTGATCATCGTGCTTGTGCTCATCGGCATCGGCTTGGCCCGTTCGGTGAACAAGGTGCTCTCCGACCTCCCTCCGGTGACTCCCGAACAGCATGCGGAGCTGAAGAAAATCGTCGAGAATTCCACACCGAAGAACGACCCGAAGAAGGTCGCGGAAGAGACTGCGAAACTTCAGGAGGAAGCGAAGAAGGCCGACGAGCAGTTGAAGACGATGGACGTCACCAAGGACACGCAGAAGGTGAAAATCGTGGACCTCGACGAGCTGAAAAAACAACTCGCCGACAAGCAGAAGCAGCGCGACGCCAAGAAGGCCGAATTGGACAAACTTCTCGCCGAGGTGGACAAGCTCAAGGCGCAGCTCGACAAGACGCCCGTCCCCGTGGTGGCACCGACCGGCCCGGCGACCGTCGTGAAGCTTCCAAATCCGCGCCCCATGCCGGCGAATGCCGACATCATGCATTTCCTGATCGTGGGAGGCCGCATCAGTTTCATCAATGATGATGAGATTGAAAAACTCGTGGAGCAGGAAGTGAGAAACCACGAGACGACTCTGGTCCTCACGCGTGAGACGGTGAAGGGGCCGGACGGAAAGCCCTTGATGGTGAAAGACAAACTCGGGCGCGTCATACCGCAGCGAAAGGTCACCTACGACGCGAAAAAGCTCGCGGAGCATTTCAGCAAGGCGCGCCTGAATACGCGCGGGTACAAGCTGGAGATCGTCCCCGTGGCCACGTCACCCCGCGTCCCAGTCCGGATCACGCCGACGTCGGACGGAGGAGAGACCGTCGAGCAGGCAAAGAAACTGATCTCGATTTTTCAAACCCTGCTGAAGCAGTTCAAGGGGAACCCGAAAGCAGTCGTCTGGTTCCACGTCTTCAAGGATTCCATCCCGACCTATCTGGAAGCCCGCGAACTCGTGGACCAGGCCGGCGTCCCGGCGGGCTGGGAAATCTACGGCAACCCCTTCTTCGTTCAAAACCTCCCGCCTCAGTATCTCGTGAACTTCACACCCGCTCCGCCGGCGGCGCCTGGCGCGACCCCTCCGGTCACCATCGCTCCGCCGAAGCAGACGCTGGACTAGCGCGAGGCGGAGACTCCCTTCCGCGGCCACGTTATTTCGCGGACAGGAATGGCCGCGTCACATTCGCCGCGCGCCCTTCCGCACCGCGATCACTCAATGCTGAGCGACGTGGGCCGGAGGTACTGATTTCTGCTCGTGCAATTGCGTGAGAATCGGCGCAGGGAAAATTCCAAAGACAATGATCAGCACGGCGAGCGAAGTGACGGCAATCCGCGTGAGTGGGGCGATCTCGATCGGTGTCGCATCCTCCGGTTCGCGCCAATACATCGCGGCGATGACTTTCAAATAGTAGTAAAAGCCGGCGGCAACGCCGACGATGCCGATGCCGATGAGCACCCAATGACCGGTGGCGACGGCGGTCTTGAAGACGAGGAATTTTCCGAGGAAGCCTGCGGTGAGCGGAATTCCAGCAAGGCTGGCGATGGCGAGTGTCATCGCGAAGGCGAGCATAGGGCTGCGTTTGCCGAGACCGTTGAAGTGGCGGATCTCGTCCCCGCGGCTGTGGCGGGCGACGACGATGAGGATGAGGAAGCTGAGGAGCGTCATCAGCAGGTAACCGGCGAGATAAAAGGACACGGCCTGCTTTGCCGCCGCGAAGTCACCGCCGAGACTCGCGCACGCCATGAGCAGGTAGCCCGCGTGGGCGATGCTGGAGTAGGCGAAGAGGCGTTTGAGATTTTCCTGCGGCAGCGCGGTGATGTTGCCGTAGATCAAAGTCGCAGCCGCGAGCAGCACGAGGATGGAGGTGACTTTTCCGCCGATACCCGGCACCGCGAGGAAGACATCCAGCACGCGAACGAGGACCACGAAACCAGCGGCCTTGCTGCCAACGCTGAGGAATGCGGTCACAGGAGTCGGGGCACCCTGATAGACGTCAGGAACCCAAAGCTGGAATGGCGCGGCGGCGACCTTGAAGCCGAGGGCGACAAGAATAAGCACGATGCCGAAGAGGAGCGCGTGTTCGTTGCCGATGAGGTGGCCGAGCTTCTCGGTGCCCGCAATGCTGGGTACGGAGAATCCGCGGATGAGTTCGGTCTTTACCAAGACGAGATTCGTCTGGCCGCTGATTCCGAAAATCCAGGTGATGCCGTACACGAGGAAGCCGGTGCTCAGCGCACCCAGGATCAAATACTTCACCCCAGCCTCCAGCGATTGCGTATGCCGGCGCATGTAGGCGACCATCGCGTAGAAGCCGATGGTGACGAGTTCCAGCGAGACGAAGATGAGGATGAAATCCACGGCCGACGCCATGAACATGAGGCCCGCGCAGATGAAGACCGGCAGGCAGTAAAACTCGCCGGTCCCCCGCCCTTCCTCGGAACCCGGAATGAACTTCGCGAGGACGTGGCGGTATTCGAGCGCCATCACGAGGAAGGCGATCGTGGTCACGAGCGCAATGCGCTTAAAGAACAGCGCCGTCGCATCCACCGAATAAAATGCCCAGTAACTTCCCGCCTCGGCGTGCTCCGGTGCGACCTTGGTGAAAAACGAAAAGCCGACGAGCGCGGCGAGGACGGCAATCGCATACTTCGCCATGTGCGAGCGATCCGCACGGCGGCTGAAGGCCTCGGCAAGCAGCATGAGCACGCCGAGCAGGAGCACGGAGACTTCAAGCGTGATTGCTGGGAATACTTGTTGCATGAGCTATTTCGCGAGGATGGCTTCGACGCTCGGCTGGATGAAACTGAGGTAGGACTTCGGCCAGATTCCGCCGATGAGCAGCGCGACGAGGAGAAGGATGAGTGCCCAGCGCACCACGGGCACAGGGTCGGCGACTACGCCAATGCCGGTGCTTTCGCCCATGAAAAGTTTGCGGAATGCGCGGAGCATATAGACAGCGCTGATGACCACACCCCACAACCCGCAGATGACAGCGATCTGAATCGCACTGAAAGTCAGGGTGCCGGGCTGAGGCGCGCTGCCGAATGCGCCAAAGAACACCATCGTCTCACTGGCGAAATTCACGAAGCCGGGCAGTCCGATGCTCGCGAATGCGGCCATGCCAAAGGCGTAGCCGAGGAACGGCGCACGTTTCGCAATGCCGCCGAAATCCGTGAACGCAAGCGTGGGTGATGTCTGGCGCAGGTGACCGGCCATCGCGAAGAGCGCGGCGATGCTGAGCCCGTGGCCGAGCATGAGCAGCGCGGCACCGGAGAGGCCGACCACATTTCCCGCGGCGATGCCGAGGAAGACGTAGCCCATGTGCATGACCGACGAATAGCCGAGCATCGTATCGAGTCGCTTCTGGGCAATGGTCACGAGGCCGATGTAGAGGATGTTCAGCACGAGGAGCACGAGCAGAAGGTGTGACCATTCGCGTGCGCCTTCGGGAAGCAGCGGGACGGCGATGCGCAGCAGACCGTAGAGGCCGAATTTTTTCAGCACACCCGCGTGCAGCATCGCGGCGGGAGTCGGTGCGCTCGCATATGCGCCCGGCGCCCAGGAGTGGAAAGGCACGAGCGAGATGAGGATGCCGAAGCCGATGAGCAGCCAGATGTAGATTCCGCCCTGCGCTGCGGCAGAAATGTGGTCGCGATTTTTCAGCATCGCGATCATGTCGAACGTGCGCACGTGCTCGGGGAATGCGAGGTAGAGCTTCGCGAGGCCGACGAGGAGGATGATGCTGCCGATGGCGAGATAGATGGTGATGCGCCACGCGGCGGCATGACGCTGGCCGTGGCCCCACAGACCGATGAGCAGGAAGGT
>JBDSAR010000169.1:0-7757 GCA_039922035.1 Chthoniobacteraceae bacterium | reverse complement strand
CAGGTCCGTCCCGCAGATCCCCGTCTTGAAAACGCGGATCAGCACGTCGTTGATGCCGATGGTCGGCTCCGGCACATCCTGCAGCCAGAGGCCGGTTTCTGCTTTCGCTTTGACGAGTGCTTTCATGGGGAGGGAATGCTGCCTGCCATTCGCGCCGCTGGCGTCACGCGGTCAAGCCGTTTGCGGACACACCGGATAACGGCCCTGCAAATTCATCGCGAGTCAGCGCCTTGGAATTTCACCGGCAGGCTCCGACGGTGCCTCCGCAGTCTTCGCCCTGGTCGTCATCGCCGTCCCGCCACGGAGGACGCCGAGTTCCAATTCCTGACCGACCTCGGCACCCATGATCATCAGGCGCAACTGATCCTTCCCCTTCACCCGCTTGCCGTTCACCGAGCGCACCACGTCGCCGGGTTGCAGACCGCAGCGCGCAGCCGGCGAGTTCGGCGCGATCTGGACGATGACCGCGCCCTCCGAGTCCGGCAGTTGGAAATTGCGCGCAAGCTCCGGCGAGATGTCCTGCATCACTACGCCCAGGTAGGCGTGCATCATGCGCCCGTTCTTGATGATGCCCTCGAGGATGCGACGCGCGGTGTTTGACGGGATCGCAAAACTGATCCCCTGCCATCCGCCGGTTCGGCTGAAGATCTGCGAGTTGATGCCGACGATCTCACCGCGCACATTCAGCAGCGGTCCACCCGAATTCCCCTGGTTCACCGCCGCATCGTGCTGGAGAAACTCCACCGCACTGTCGCTCACGAAATGCCGTCCCTTTGCACTCACGATCCCGCGTGTGACGCTCTCCTCGAGCCCGTACGGATTTCCCACTGCAAAAACCTGCTGCCCCACCAGCAAATTGTCGCTGTCCCCGAACGGCAGCGGCCCGATGTTTGCCGCCTCAATGCGCAGCACGGCGATGTCCGTCAGCAGATCGCTGCCGATGAGCCTGGCTGGAAGATTGCGCCCGTCGGTGAGCTGCACGCCGATCTCCGTCATGCCCGCGACGACGTGGTGGTTCGTCAAAATGTGACCTTGCTTCGAGACGATCACCCCGCTGCCGAGCGAAGTGCTCGTCGTGCTCTGGGGATATCGCTGCCCTGTGAACAAATCCTGAATGGTTCGCGGCGCGAGCTGCGTGACCGTGCGCGAACTCGTGATGCTCACCACGCCCGGCACCACGGACTGCACGAGCCTCGTGTACTCCGCGTCAATCGCCGCGAGCACCCTCACATCGTCGGGACTCAGCGCCGGCGCGGTCGCGAGCGTAAATGTGTCCGGCGCACGCCGCACATCACGGTGCTCGTAGCGCCACCACGCGTAGCCCGCGAGGATGCCGATGACGACGAGGAAAAGGATGCGGCGGGGGTTCATGGGATTTGGGAATTCTGAATTCTGAGTTCTGAGTTCGCAGATGCAACCGCGTGATCCCGCGCCAACCCACCGGAGCGAAATAAGAACGACACTGCCGTGTGGCCACATGACATTCCCAAAATCCGAAATCCGAAATCCGAAATCATAAATTGCACCCAGCCATCAGCTCACTTGGGAAAGGATGGCGCGGCGGTTTGCCGCAAGCAATTTCCGGCAGCCCGCATTCTCGGGCAGCTCAAGTTTCGGGTCGCGCTCGAAGATGAGAAACGCGTGATTCCGCGCGAGCTTCATCAGATCCGCATCTTTGAAAAGATCGCCGAGCCGCAGCGGCGCGAGCCCGCTCTGCGCCGTGCCGAGCAGATCGCCGGGCCCGCGCAGCCGCAGATCCGCCTCCGCGATCTCGAAGCCGTCTCCGGTTTTTTCGAGGATGCGCAATTTTTCCAGCGACTCCGCATCGCCGCCCGTCGTGAGCAGCACGCAGTAGCTCTTGTGCGCTCCGCGCCCGACCCGTCCGCGGAGCTGATGAATCTGCGCGAGGCCGAAACGCTCGGCGTTTTCGATCAGCATGATGTTCGCATTCGGCACATCAATGCCCACCTCGATCACCGTCGTGGCGATGAGCGCCTTCGTCTCGCCGCGTCGGAATTTCTCCATCACCGCGTCCTTCTCCTCCGGCGGCACGCGCCCGTGCAGCAGCCCGCACGGCATCGGCGCGAGCATCTCGCTCCACTTTGCAAACTCCGCCGTCGCCGCCTTCGCCTCCAGTCGCTCACTTTCCTCGACGAGCGGATAGACGACGTAGGCCTGCCGCCCCTCGCCGAGCTGCGTGCGGATGAACTTCACCGCGTCCGGCAATTTTTCCACAGGCCGCACAAGCGTGACGATGCGCCCGCGTCCCGCCGGCATTTCGTCGAGCGTCGAGACATCGAGATCGCCGAAGACCGTCATTGTGAGCGTGCGCGGGATCGGCGTCGCCGTCATCACGAGCACATCCGGCACCGCGCCGTCGCCGCGCAGACGTGCGCGCTGCATCACGCCGAATTTGTGCTGCTCATCAATCACCGCCAGCCCCAGCCGCGAAATCCCGGCGCCCTCGTACAGCAGCGCATGCGTGCCGATGAAAATATGCGGTTGGGAACCCCCGGCCTCCGGGGAAAAAAGCGGCATGTCCACCGCATCTTCGCGCCGCGCGCCGGTGCGCAGCGAGACTCGGATGCCGAGGGGCTCGAGCAGGCGGCGGAAATTCAGGAAGTGCTGCTCGGCGAGAATCTGCGTCGGCGCCATGAGCGCAGCCTGGAAGCCGGCCTCGACGCACAGCAGCATCGCACTCATCGCCACGAGCGTCTTGCCCGAGCCGACATCGCCGTGCAGCAGCCGGTTCATCGGTCGCGGCGATGCGAGATCGTCGCGGATCTCCGCGATGGCCCGCTGCTGTGCTCGGGTGAGCGGAAATGGAAGAGACTCGTGCAGTTTCCGCAGGATTTCGCCCGGGCCGCAGTGCGGCTCGCCGCGCTCGGACTTCAGTTCCGCGCGCTTCGCGCTCACGGCAAGCTGCATCGCGAAAAATTCCTCCAGGACGAGATGCTTCCGCGCCTTCGCGAGATCCTCCCATGATTTCGGAAAGTGCATCTGCCGGAGCGCCCATGCGCGCGGCATCCTGTCGAGTGCAGGCGGCACGAGCTGCTCGATCGCCTCATCCTCCAGCCGCTCCAGCACGTCCCACACGATCCGCCGCAGCACGCGCGGCGAAAGCCCCTCGGTCGCGGCGTGAATGGGCACGATGCGCTTCAGGTGGATGCTCTGCTCCGCGTCGTCCTCCACGACTTCAAACTCCGGATGCGCGATGACCACATTCGTCCCGCTGAGCTTCGGCTTGCCATGCACGACGAGCGTGTGCCCCTGCACGATCATCTTTTCCACCCAGTGCGAATTAAACCACCGGCACACGAGCCGCCCGCCGAAGGCACCGGCATTTTCCTCCTCCAGCAAAACGTCGAACATCCGCTGCCCGCCGCGAAGTCGCCGCATCGTCGTCTTTTTCACGATGCCGCACACGCACACCGCCTGATCGCCAGTCTCCGCCGGGAAGCGATCGAACTGCGTGCGGTCCTCATACCGCCGTGGAAAGTGCATGAGCAGCTCGCCCGCCGTCGCGATCCCGAAACGCTCGAGCTGCCGTGCGCGCGGCTGCGGCACCGCGTCCACTTCGATGAGCGGGGTTTCGAGATTCACACGGGTACCGTAATTGGAGGGACACGGCGGCGGGAATGATTTTCGCAACGAATGGAAATCGGGAATATAACCTTTGACCTCACGAAGCACCCCCCTACCTTCCGCGGCTTATTCGTCAGCCCATGCTTTCATTCCGCCACATCCGCCATCTCACCGCCGCAATCGCCACCGCGATTGCCCTCCAGGCCACACCAGCGGATGCCGCGACGAAACCCCACAGCAGGACTTCCAGCACGAAGAAATCGGCCAAACCGCAGGGCAGAATCGCGACCACACGCACCCCGGCGAAGAAATCCGTCGCGAAATCCAGCACGAAGGCCACGTCCATCGTCAGGACTTCGCAGCCGCGCGTCACGCCGCAGCACATTGACATCGCGAAAATCCAGCCGGTCAAGTCGCTCTACCACAAGCGCGAAGCCGAGGCCCCCGCCTCGCGGAGCCTCTCATTTTTCGGGTCCTTCTCCTCGAGCTACCGCTACGACAGCCGCATGGTCCGCGCCGCGGAAATCGCCACGGCCCGCGCCTATGGCCACTCCCACGGCTCCTGCTGGCGCTACGTGAAGAACGCGCTGCTCGATGCCGGCGTCGTGGATTCCCGCCCGAAGACCGGCTACGCAAAGGAAGCCGCCTCGGAACTCACGGACGACTACGGCTTCCGCAGGATTTCCTGCAGCGACCCGCTGAAGGCCCCCCTCGGCAGCGTGCTCGTCTATGGCGGCGGCGGCGCAGGCCACGTGGAGCTTCGCACGAAGACCGGTTTCGTGAGCGACTTCACCACGCCGAACCCTTCCCGACGCCCGCTCATCGGCGTTTACATCAAGCCGTAACCGGCGCTTCCGGGAATCCTGGACGTGGGCCGAGTGAAGCTCCGCATCGTCCCGAATGCGAAGCGTGACGAGGTGGTCGGCGAGTATGGCGACGCCGTGAAAATCAAGGTCGCCGCGCCTGCCGTCGAAGGAAAGGCAAACGAAGCGCTGCTGGAATTCGTCGCGGAGAAACTGCGCGTCCATCGCCGCGACATCACGCTCATCTCCGGCGAAAAATCGCGCGACAAGCTGATCGAAGCAGCAAACCTCGAAACGATCGAAGCGCGCGCACGTCTGCTCACACCGTAGCCACCCACGGAAGGAGGCGGGCTGATCGAAACGCCGATGTCGTGCTGCGCGTGTCTCGCCAGATCACCTTTCGTCCAGCGTCCCCTTTGTCACCCCGAGCTGGCTCTGCGCCTTCAGCTCGCGCCACAGCCCTTCGCCATCGCGTTCACCTGCGAGCAACGACTGGTAGGCCCGGATGATGTGCTCACTTTCCGCCGCATTCTCCTCCAGCAGCTCGACGCGGAAATGGGAAAGCCCCACCTTGTGCAACGCATCGAAAAATCCTGCGCCCGTTTGCGGCACCGCGTTGAAAAGCGTGTTCCGGCACCCCACATCCGCACGCAGCGGATGCTGCACACCCACACGGTCGCGCAGATGCACGCGGTGCGTGTCGCATGGCCGCCCGCAGTCGAGGAACGACGTTCCTTTCGACATGAACGCCGCAAACACGCAGTGCTCCATGTGAAACATCGGCATGTGCTGGTGCAGCGTAATCTCAAACCACGGCGGCGGCGACGCGGCGAGAAGGTCGAGCACCTGCGCAATGTTCAGATCGTAGCTGATCGTCACCCGCTCCAGCCCGCGTGCGATGAAGTGCTGCGCCGTCAGCGGATTCGCGACATTCAGCGAGAAGTCGCCGATGCGCCGCAGCGTTGTCGCACGGAAATAATCGATCGCACCGAGGTTGCGGATCAGCACGCCATCCGGCGCGGCATTCTCGATCAGCTTGAAAAATCCCTGCTCGCCCGCCTTCTGGATGCGCGGTGTCGCGAGTACGATCTGCGCGCCACCACGCTCACGCACGAGCGCCACCGCATCCTTGTATCGCCGGATGTCCTCAAAATCCACGTAGAGCGTGGAGACCCCGCAGCCAAGCGCCGCCTCGATCTGCCCCATCGTGCGACATAGGATGGCGAGCGAAGGGTGTGACTGGTGATTGGTGACTGATGGCTGACTTTCCGCTGCGAAGACATCGCGCCACGTCTGCGAAGACTCCGCGCGGCGGTGCTGATGCGCGACATCCAGCGCAAAGGCGAGTTCGCGACGAACTCGGTTGATTTCACTGATCGGCAGAATCACGTCACCCGTGAGTTCGTTGCGCAGTTCGCCGAGCGAATACGGATGCTCGCCGAAACGCCCGAGGTGCTCGCGCAATTTCTCATCCGTGAGTGGTGCGGTGCGCGCGGCCTGGAGTGGCATCGCGGACTTCACGCTCACGGTGCCCGATGGCAATTCGCACGCCACCTCCAGCGGCACATCCGCCGCGCCACGGATGACGAGATCCACCGCGATGCGCCGCGGCTCGATGCGGCCCGTGAACGATTGCCGCAATGTCTTGTTCAGCGCCGGATCGTCCGTCTTCCACACACGGTCGCCGGGCTTCAGCTTCGAAAAATCGAGCCGCCCGTGCTCGAAGAAATACCGCCGACCTTTGATCTGGTAAATGCGCCCGCCTTGCTCCGCGTTCGTGTCGCCGCCGGTGTCGAAGACAATGCCGTCGCCCGGCTTCAGCGGCACCGACGCCTCGAACTCCACATTCTCCTCGCCCACACGCGAAATGATTCCCGCGAGCGGCCCGCGCTTTTTCCCCGAGCGCGCCGGCACGAGCCGCTGGTGATCCACGCCATGCACCCAGCCGGTGAAGAGCCCGCGCGAAAACGTCATCTCAAGCTGATAGCGTTCCGCCTCGCTCATGCGGTGCGCGCGGTGCGCGATCGCGTCGTCGAGCGCGCGGCGATACACTTGGCACACCCCTGCGACGTACTCCGGCGACTTCAGCCGGCCCTCGATTTTGAAACTCGTCACGCCGCGTTCGAGCAACGCGGGGATTTGCTCCGCCGCGGCGAGATCCTGCGGGGAAAGCAGGTAGCGCTTATCGCCAAGGTCGCGCACTTTGCCATCGACGATCAGCTCGTAAGTCATGCGGCACGCCTGCGCGCATTCGCCGCGGTTCGCGCTGCGCTGGCCGAGCGATTCGCTTGTGAGGCACTGGCCGCTGTACGCGACACAGAGTGCGCCATGGACGAACACTTCCAGCGGCATCTGATCCGGCTCGAACTTTTCGAGATCCCGCAGGCTCAGCTCGCGCGCCAGCACCACGCGCTCGACACCGAGTTCGCGCGCGAACTGCGCACCCTCGGGCGAAGTGATCGTCATCTGCGTGCTCGCGTGAATCGGCAGCTCCGGCACGATCTTCCGCGCGAGCCGCACGAGGCCCACGTCCTGCACGATGAGCGCATCCACGCCCGCGCGGCTGCAATCGCGCAGCATAGCCTCCGCCGCGTCGATCTCGCCGGTGAAGACGAGCGTGTTGAACGCCACGTACGCCTTCACGCCGTGCCGGTGGCAAAAGGTCACGACATCCGCCAGTTCGTCATCGCGGAAATTGTCCGCACGCAGCCGCGCATTGAATCGCGGCAGGCCAAAGTAAACGGCGTCCGCGCCGTTCGCCGCTGCGGCAAGCAGGCAATCCCAGCCGCCGGCGGGCGCGAGGAGTTCGGGATGTTCAGAATGTGCGGGCACGCGCACATCTTCGCGCGAAACGCGGACATTGCCAGCGCAGCGCACGTCTTCTCTTAATCCTTATCCCGCCGCTGCACTGCCGCGCGCTTCACTTGCAGATTAGGATTAAGAATAGGATTAAGCGATAACACCGCGCACACGCGACTCTCGCCCTCTACCCAGCAACGTGGTAGTGTCGGAAATGAACATCGGCGTCCCCAAGGAAATCAAAGCGCAGGAAAACCGCGTCGCCCTTCTGCCGAGCGCCGCCTACCAGCTCGTGCGCCGCGGGCACAAGGTCTTCGTCGAGACCGGCGCGGGCGCGGGCTCCGGCTTCCCGGACGAACAATACACCGCTGCCGGCGCTGAGGTCATCACGCAACACAGCGAGATCTTCGCGCGCGCGGAACTCATCGTGAAAGTGAAGGAGCCGCTCGAAGACGAATGGCCGCTGCTTCGCGCGGGGCAAATCCTCTTCACCTACCTCCACCTCGCCGCGAGCAAGAAGCTCACCGACGCGCTGCTCGCGTCGCGCGTCACTGGCATCGCGTACGAGAC
>JBDSAR010000168.1:0-2020 GCA_039922035.1 Chthoniobacteraceae bacterium | reverse complement strand
CCCACGGCCACTGTCGCGCCGCTCGGGATGGCGGCGATGGATTCATCGGCAGTCGCGCGGATCGCTGGGGCGCGCATGATTAGCCGCGCCAGCCTCCGTTGATCTCGATGGTCTGCCCGGTGACATATGATGCCAGCGGCGAGCACAGGAAGAGCACGACATTCGCGACCTCCTGCACCGTACCGAAGCGGCCGAGCGGGATATTCTTCAGCATTTCCGCACGCACATTTTCCGGAATCGTCGCGGCCATGCTGGTCTCGATCACGCCCGGTGCGATGGCGTTCGCGCGGATGTTTTTTCGCGCGCCCTCGCGGCTGAGCACGCGCATCATTGCCTGCACGCCGGCCTTGGCGGATGCGTAATTTGCCTGGCCGAAGAATCCCTGGATCGCGGCGATGCTGCCGAAACTGACGACCGCACCGTGGTCGCGCATGATCTCCAGCGCGAATTTGCAGCAGTGGAAAACGCCGGAGAGATTCACGCCGATCACGGCATCCCATTCGTCGAGGCTCATTTTCGCGATCGTGCGATCCTTGATGATCGCGGCGTTGTTGATCAGAAAATCGAGCCCGCCGTGCCGTGTCTGAATCTCGCGCATCATCGCCTGCACCTGCTCCGCCTTTGACACGTCTGCCGCGATCACATCGGCGCTCCCGGCGCGGAGCGCATTGAGTTCCGCGGCGATCCGCAGCGCATCGTCGCCCGTGCTGCCGATGCCGGGATGGTTCAGCACCACGCTCGCGCCAGCCGCGTGAAACGTGCGCGCGACCTGCGCGCCGATGCCCTGCGATGCACCGGTGATGAGCGCGACTTTGCCGGTGAGATCAATGCTGACGTTCATGCGGCACGTTTGATGATCTTCGCGACGATAGGAATGCCGAACTTCGATCCCGCGCGTTGTTCATCACGGGACGAACACGCTCTTGGCCGACTGCCAGTTCGCCGTCATCGCGAGCGCCTCGTTCGCCTGCTCCAGTGTGAAGCGGTGCGTGACCATTTCGTGAAACGGGAAGCGCTCGCGGTTCGCGCGGAGGAACTCGATCGCCTGCTTGAGATGCCGCGGCTCGCTCGACCACGAGCCGAAGACCTGGAGCTGCTTGCGCGTGATGATGTGCGGATTCCACATCACCGGGCCCGCGTCGCAGTAGTGTCCGAGCACGAGATATTTTCCGCCGTCGCGGCAAAGCTCCATGCCCTCGGCGACGGCCTGCGGGATGCCGACGCATTCGAGCACCACGTCCGCGCCGTAGCCGCCGGTGAGCTGTCGCACCAGTGCGAGCCGGGCGGCGGGGTCGCGGATTTCGTCAATGTCGATCACCTCGTCCGCGCCGAAGCGCAGCGCCATTTCGAGCCGGTGCTTCGGGCCGCCGATGACGATCACTTTTCCCGCGCCCGCGCTTTTCGCCACGGCGAGCGCCGCGATGCCGACAGGGCCCGCGCCTTGCACGACGACATTGTCCTGCCACGCGATGCCTGTGCGCTCGACGCCGTGGATCGCCGTGATGAGCGCGCAGCCGGCCCCGACGACCGATTCGGTCGGGAGATCGTCGGGCAATTTGAAAATCGTCGTGCGCGGGCGGAGGCAGTGGAATTCCGCGTAGCCGCCGAGCAGATGCGGCGGCTGGTCGCAGGAGTAGCCGACGCCGTACGCGCGCCGGTGCGGGCAGCGCGTGGGCTGTTTTTTTTCCGCACAATAATAGCAGGTGCCGCACGACACCGCGGAGTTCCACGTCACGCGATCACCGACCGCGAGCGGCGCGCCGGTCCAGTCGTGCGTGACACCTTCGCCAAGCCGCTCGATGCGGCCGACGGTCTCGTGCCCCATGATGACGGGCAGCGCGATCGGGAGCTGGCCTTTCCACAGATGCACATCGGTGCCGCAGATGCCGGCCATCTCGGTACGCACGAGCACGGCGCCGGCCTCGAGTGTGTCGGGCAGCGGCAGGTCGCGAAGTTCGAGCGGGGCGTTGAAGGCGGCGAGGACGGAGGCGCGGGCGGTTGGCATTGGAGGAGACCAACT
>JBDSAR010000167.1:0-7204 GCA_039922035.1 Chthoniobacteraceae bacterium | reverse complement strand
GCTAAGCGACGCAGGACTCCGCTCGCCCTTTTCCGCATTAGTTACGAACCGCATTCCCGACCTGCATCTGTGCGCGAGCACCGATGCCTTCCAGTGCTTCCCCTTCTACACCTACGACGGCGAGGACAGGGCGCGTCGGGAGAACATCCCGCACTCGACGCTAGTGCAGTTCCAGAATCACTACGGCGACGAGAAAATCACCAAGTGGGACATCTTCCACTACACCTATGCGGTGCTGCATCACCCGGAGTATCGCACCCGTTACGCCGCCAACCTCCGCCGCGAACTCCCGCGCCTCCCGCTCCTCGGCAAGGATGCAAAGACCTTCCGCACCTATGCCAGGACCGGCCAGAGCCTCGCCGGCCTGCACGTCCATTACGAAACTGCCGCCGAGCATCCGCTCCAGCGCATCGAGAACCCGGACGAGAAGCTGGACTGGCGCGTGGAAAAGATGCGGCTGAACAAGGACAAGACCGCGCTGGCCTATAACGGCTTCCTCACCCTCGCCGGCATCCCCGAAGCCGCCTTCGCCTACCGCCTCGGCAACCGCAGCGCCCTCGAATGGGTCATTGACCAATACCAGGTGAGCACCGACCCGCGCAGCGGCATCACCAACGACCCGAACCGGGAGGACGAGCCGGACTACATCGTGAAGCTTATCGGCAAAGTGATCAGCGTGAGCCTGGAGACGCAGAAGCTGATCGCGGCGCTGCCTGCGCTGGAATCGCCAGCGTAAGCAAACGCCGTTGATACCCGAACCGCCATGCCCGCTTTCGCCTGGAGCGCTGCCAACGGAACGGAAAACTGTCTCACGGCCAGTGCCCGCCGTGCGTGTGGGATCTATCGCCAGAGTTTGCGGTCGAGGGTGCGGTATTGGATGGCCTCGGCGATGTGGTCCGGCGCGATGGCTTCCGCTCCTTCGAGATCGGCAATGGTGCGGGCAACTTTCAGGATGCGGTCGTGGGCGCGGGCGGAGAGGTTGAGATTGTCCATCGCCATGCGGAGCAGGTTTTCGGCGTCCGTGGTGAGTGCGCAAAATTTGCGGACCTGCTGGGAACTCATGCGGGCATTGATGCGCACCTTGCCCTCGCCGAAACGCGCGCGCTGGATTTCGCGGACGCGGATGACGCGCTCGCGGATCGCGGCACTGGGCTCGGCGCGCTCAGTGCTGCGGAGTTCGTCGAAGGCGACGGCGGGGGCCTCGACATGGAGATCGATCCGATCCAGCAGCGGGCCGGAGATGCGCTCGCGGTATTTTTCCACCTGCTGCGGGGTGCAGCGGCACTGGCGCTTCGGGTCGCCGTGAAAGCCGCACGGGCAGGGGTTCATCGCGGCGACGAGCATGAACTCGGCGGGGAAAGTCATCGTGCCGGCGGCGCGCGAGACGGTGACGCGGCCATCCTCCATCGGCTGGCGGAGCACTTCGAGCGTGCTGCGTTTGAATTCCGGCAACTCGTCGAGAAAGAGGACGCCGTGGTGCGCGATGCTGATTTCGCCGGGTGAGGGATTCATGCCGCCGCCGAGGAGGCCGGCGTCGGAGACCGTGTGGTGCGGCGCGCGGAAAGGGCGTGTGGCGACGAAGGATTTGTCGAGCAGCAGACCGCAGATGCTGTGGATTTTTGTGGTCTCGATTGCATCCTCCATCGTGAGTGGCGGGAGAATGGTCGGCACGCGTTTGCTCAGCATGCTCTTGCCGGAGCCGGGCGGTCCGATAAGCAGGAGTCCGTGACCGCCGCCGGCGGCGATCTCGATGGCGCGCTTCACATGCTGCTGGCCGCGCACGTCGGCGAAGTCGGTATCGTAGTCGCGGTGGCTGGCGAAGAATGCGGCGAGATCCTCGCGCACGGGGGCGAGCGGATTTTCGCCGGTGAGGAAGGTGAATGCCTCGCGGAGGTTGCGCACGCCGAAGACATCAATCCCCTCCACCATCGCGGCCTCGCGCGCATTTTGCGCCGGGACGACGAGTTTCTTTCGCCCGACCCGCCGTGCCTCGATGGCGACGGAGAGCACGCCGCGCACGGGGCGCACCGCGCCGTCGAGCGCGAGTTCGCCGACGAAGCAAAAGTCGGCGGCGTCATCGAGCTTCACGTCCTGCGCGCAGGCGATCATGGCGAGCGCGATCGGGAGATCAAAACTCGGGCCTTCCTTTTTCACGTCGGCGGGCGCGAGGTTCACGGTGACGTGGCCGCCGGGCCAGCGGAAGCCGCTGTTCGAGATCGCGGTCTTCACGCGGTCGCGTGCCTCGCGCACGGCGGCGTCGGGCAGCCCGACGATCACGATGGCGTCCTTCTGCCCGCCGTTGTCGCTGACTTCGACATCCAGATCGTAGGCTTCCACTCCGAAGACGGCGGCGGAGAAAACTTTCGCAAGCATCGGCGCACTCAATGGCAGAGTGCCCGCCGTGCGGGAAGCACGAAGGCGCGGCTATGCGATTCGCGCGGCCATTTTCCGAAAAAATTCCCGTTGGCTAGATCGTAGCTGTAGTCCACCTGCACGATCGACGCGTCCACATGCAGCACCCACACGAGGACCAGTCTCGCTGCGGCAAGCGGTTTCATGCGGCGGATGGTTGGCGGGTGGATTGGAAAAAGGCACGTCACAATTCCATCAACACTCCGCCTTCCATGGAGCGTCGCGGCTAAT
The DNA here is from genome assembly GCA_039922035.1 of Chthoniobacteraceae bacterium. Lineage (GTDB taxonomy): Bacteria > Verrucomicrobiota > Verrucomicrobiia > Chthoniobacterales > Chthoniobacteraceae > SXWH01. The sequence continues at coordinate 4,561 of JBDSAR010000167.1, read as the reverse complement.
GGAGCGTGCGTGCTGGGGTTGGACAGTGCGGGAGGGAGCTCCCGCTCCCCTGAGATGAACACCAAAATCAAACTCTTCGCCGCCTGCTCACTTGGCCTCGGTGGTTTCGCGATCGGATTCCTCGCGGGCGGCGGGCGTGGGTTGTCGAAGCCGGGTGCGCAAAGTGATGCCAACCGCGCTGAGGTGGCGGCTGGCGCTGCGCTGAAATCGTCCGGAGCGCCGGAGTCCCGCGTGCAGACTGGCGGGCCCGGGCAGTTTGCGACGCTGGCCGGCGGGACGGAAAAGGAGTCGCGTTTTTTCAGCGCATTCCGCGAGCCGGATGATCTGAAGCGCACGCATGATCTCGTGGACGCGGCGGGCGCACTTTCGATGGAGGAAATCCCGGGGCTCATCGCCCGCATCCGCGCGATGCCGCCGGATGCGCGGGAGATGCTGATGCCGTATGCCATTTCGCGCTGGGCGCAGATGGACCCGAAGGCGGCAGGGGACTATCTCGTTTCGCTCACGGACAAAAATGGGCGCGACCGCGCGATGCGCTACGTGATGGCGGCATTTGTGGATCAAGGTGTGGACGCGGCGAAGGCTTGGGCCACGTCGCTGCCGCCGGGGTATCACCGCACGAATGCGGTGCAGAGCCTCATTGCCTCGCTCGCAAAACGCGATCCGATGAAGGCGCTTGCCATCATGCAGGAGATGCCGGCGGAGACGCGGGGCACCAGCTATCAGACGGTGTTCGGAGCGTGGGCGCAGACGGATGCGCAGGGCGCGGCGGCAAAGGTGATGGAGCTGCCAAAGGGTGCGAGCCGCGACGGGGCGATCCGCACGGTCGCGTCGAACTGGGCGCAGAACAGCCCGGCGGATGCCTTTGCTTGGGTGAAGGGCATGCAGGAAAAATCACCGCAGACGCAGGCGCTGCAGATGGTCATCGCGCAGTGGGCTTCGCTCGATCCGCAGGGTGCACGGGCCGCGGCGCTCGAACTGCCTGCGGGCGATCTGCGCAACAACGCGGTGAACACTTTGATCAGCCAGACTGCAGGACGGAGCCTCGATGAGGCAAAGGCGCTGCTGGCGGAATTACCCGAGGGCAGCGCGCGAAGCAGCGGCGAATCCATGCTCGTGAATGCGCTCTCACACACCGACCCGAAGGCGGCCGCGGAACTTGTGGCGCAGTTGCCATCCGACCGGAAAAAGGGCAATGAAGTGACCAATGTCGCGAGCCGTTTTGCGCGCAGCGACACGGCCTCGGCGATCGCGTGGGCCGAGTCGCTGCCCGCCGATACGCGGAACTCGGCATTTGCCGGCATCGCCTACAGCTGGAGCCAGCAGGACCCGAAGGCGGCATTCGACTACTACGCGAAGCATGAGCTGATGAATGAGGGCGGATACATGGTGAACCAGGCGCTGCGCAACTGGGCTCAGGGCGATTCCACCGAGGCGCTCGCGTGGGCGCGCACTTTGCCGGATGGGAAGCTGAAGGATCGCGCCCTTTCCACGGTGATCGTCTCGATTGCCGACAATGATCCGCGCGAGGCGGCGAAGATGATCAACTCGCTGCCGGTGAGTTCGCAGGACGACGCAGCCGGGAGCCTCGCCGCGCGCTGGGCGACGAATGATCCCGGTGCGGCGGCGCAGTGGGCCGCTGCCCTGCCCGAGGGCGATGCGCGCAGCAAGGCGACGCGCAACATCGTCGCGACGTGGGCCGATCGCGATGTCGCGAAGGCGGCAGCATGGCTGGAGAAACTGCCGGCGGGAATTTCGCGTGACGGGGCCGTGTATGAATTTTCGCGCCAGGTCACGGACAAGGATCCTGCCGGTGCTGCCGCGTGGGCGGGGACGATTTACGATACCGTGCAGCGCGACACCGCGATGGAGCGCATCTACCGCCACTGGGCGCGCACCGATCAGCAGGGCGCGGTGAATTTCATCTCCACGACGCCCACCGTCTCCGAGGCGATGAGGCAGCGCATCCTTGCCCCGCTGCAGCCGCCGCCCGCGAAGTAGCGCGCGGCGAACTTGATTCGGAAAAAACCTCGGGCAGGCTCGCCCGCGATGGCCAGCTATTCCGATTTCATTGACCGCCTGCTGCTGAATCCCGATCTGCTCAAAAAGCTCACGCCGACCGAACCGGTCGCGTGGGATTTGCCGCGGAAAATCCGCGATGCGGGCGACGAAGTGCTCAGCGGCGGAAAGAATATCGCCGACGCGAAAATGTTCGCTCTCGTCCGCGGCGCGCTGCTCTGCGCCGTGGATGCGCTCGATGCCGCGCATCGCATTTTCCAGGACGACCACAGCGATCTCGGCAGCTACTGGCATGGCGTGATGCACAGGCGGGAAGGGGACTTCGACAACGCGCGATACTGGTTCCGCCGTGCAGGCAGGCTTCCGATTTTTGACCGGATGCATCAGGCCGCCGCGCAGGTGTCGCCCAACATGTCGCGGCAGGCGACATGGGACGCCTATCTCCTCACCGGCATGTGCGAGCAAGCGAAATTTGGCGATACGGATGCGGTCGTGGAGTGCGTGCGACTGCAGCGCGTGGAATTCGAGGAACTGCTCGACTATTGCTGGCGCAAAGGCATCGCGCAGGCTGCGACTTGACGCACCTCAAACCGCACCGGGGAGGGCGTGTGTGCGGTTTTGTCGCAATTTTTTCCAAGCGCAGCACGGTATGGCCCGGCTGCGCCGAAATTGCCCCGCTGTATGATTTGAGTCACATGCGGAACTCTTGTTCCGGCAATAAGATGCCCGGACTTCCGGCGGCCAGATGATTTTTTTATTAACCAGTTGAACAAAGTGGGGGCATCCTGCGTCATACCCTGCACAATACTACGCGGCATCGGTGCTTGGCACGCCTGCTGCTGATACAAGTCCCGAACCAACAACACCCCGCAAACAAAACCAGCCATGAAATCATCCTTCAAGACCAGCCGCCGGCAAGCCCTCACCCTCGGCGACCTCGTCCTCGCAGTCAGCAGCGTCAGCCGGAATGCCAACGAAACCGCAGCCGCTGTGACCGACCTTTTGGAAAGCGGACGCGTCCGCCTGACCAACAACGGTCGTAACCTCAGAGCACGCATCGCTTAAACTCTTTCCCAAAACCCCAACCTCAGCCCCAACTCCCGAATCATGAAAAAGTCCCTCAAAGTCGCCCATCGCAACTTTACCCTCGGCGACCTCATCCTCGCCGTCAGCAATCAGAGCCGCAACAGCCGCGAGACCCTCGCCGCCGTCACGGACCTGCTCGAAACAGGCCGCGTCCGGCTTCAGGCAGGCAGCCGGTCGGTTCGCGCCCGCGTCATCTGACGCGCACGCTGTCCCGCCCGCCTCCTTCGCGCGGGTGAGTTTTCCAAAAGACGAAGCTTAACTTTCCAAGACCCCGTCGCGTCCCCTCCAAGGCACGGCGGGGTAAGTTATTTTTAGGGGTATGTCTTGGCGTTGGCGCGGTTTCGATTGAGATGAATTTCGCTGTTGGAACTCCTCACACGCAGCGCGATGCTTCCCGCCAATGCTCGCGGAACTTTCCAACGTCACCAAATCCTACCGCTCCGGTGCCGGCGCGGTTCCCGTGCTGAACGGAATCAGCCTCACCATCGCCGAAGGCGAGACCGTCGCCATCACCGGCCCGAGTGGCTGCGGGAAGAGCACGCTGCTCAATCTCCTCGGCGCGCTCGACCAGGCGGACAGCGGCGAAATCCGCATCGCCGGCCGCGACCTCACGAAGCTCACCGCGCAGGAACTCGCCGAATTCCGCAACACCACCGTCGGCTTCGTCTTCCAGCTCCACCACCTGCTCCCGCAATGCACCGTGCTGGAAAACGTCCTCGTCCCCTCCATCGTCCGCAAGAACGCCGACCGCGCCGCGCTCCGTGCCCGCGCCGCGCAGCTCCTTGAAGCCGTCGGCCTCAGCCACCGGCTCGACCACCGCCCCGGCCAGCTCTCCGGCGGCGAACGCCAGCGCGCCGCCGTCGCCCGCGCGCTCATCAACGGGCCCAAGCTCCTCCTCGCCGACGAGCCCACCGGCGCGCTCGACCGTGCCAGCGCCGAGCGCCTCGGCGACCTGCTCGCCGAGGTGCATCAGCGGGAAAAAGTCACCATCGTCATGGTCACGCACGCCCCCGAACTCGCCCGCCGCATGGGCCGCGTTCTGCCGCTGCTGGATGGGCGGCTGACCGCAGTTTGACACCATCATTTCTGAACCGCATCGTCACCCCATGAGCGCCGCTCCCAAAATCGAAACTCTCGTTTCAGCCGAGGAATACATCGCTGGTGAACTTCTCGGCGAAGTCCGCCACGAATACCTCTCGGGCCGTGTGTATGCGATGGCTGGCACGAGCGTGAATCACAATTACATCGCGATGAATTTCGCCGTCGAACTCGGCATCCACCTGCGTGGGAAAAAGTGCGCGCCTTTCATGAACGACATGAAAGTGCGAATCCGCGACGCGAGCGACGAGCTGTATTACTATCCCGACGTGATGGTGAACTGCGATCCCGCCGGGCAGCAGACCTACTTTTGCGACACACCCGCGCTCATCGTCGAAGTGCTCTCGCCCAGCACCGA
>JBDSAR010000166.1:0-9349 GCA_039922035.1 Chthoniobacteraceae bacterium | reverse complement strand
CGATCATCCGCGGGAAACTGCGTCGCCACGACCATCGTCGTCGCACGGCCCTGCGGCTCCAGCATCGCCTCCGGCACGAGTTCCTGACGCCCGTGCGGCGGCTTCCAGTGCAACTCCACCGACGCGCTCTTCTCCTGGAATTTCAAATGCTCCAGCGCGATCGGATACGCGCGCCCGCCGAGCAGGAAGATGCTCTTCTTCTCCTCGCGCACCGCCGGCCCCGGCGTCACCCACGCATCAATCAGCGGCTCGCGCGGATTGTTCACGAAGAGCCGCACGCCGTTCTCCGTCTTCACGATGAACTCATACATGCCCGTCTCCGGCGCGAAGATCGATCCGTCCCAGCGCGTCGTGAAATCATCCGGACGCAGCCGGTTCACATCCGGGCTTTCCGCGCCGAAGTGAAACGAGACCACCTTGTCCGTCTGCTCGTAGCTCGTGCGCTCCTTCTTGTTCCGCTCGGCGCGCTCCGCGTCATTCCGCGGCTTCAGGATCGGGCCGACGAGCACCGGAAACCTTCCCGAATATCGCCCCTTCAGCCCGTGCGTCCTTCAGAACGGCCGATCAAACCCGCCCTGAAATCGCCCGATCAAATCCGCGACGGAATTCTGATACTGCTCAACCGTGAGCCGCGACAGATCCTCGCGCACCGGGCTGTTCCGCAGTTGCGCCGCCGGCGAATAGAACGAGTCGAAAACGTACGCCGCCACGTCATCCGCATCCTTGCCGACGATGGTGCCCTCCTTGTCCTCAGGCATGGACTTCGCGATGTATTTGGAAAGCGCCGGAACATTGCGCCGCCCGATCAGCGGTTCGTCATGCTTGCCCGCCACGCCCTCGCCTTTCTTGCCGTGGCAGCTCGCGCATTCCTTGCGGTAAATTTTTGCGCCCGGAGGCTCCGCAGCCGCATTCTCGGCCGCGCCGGCGATGCCGGAAAAAATCTGCACTCCCGCCATCAGCGTCAGCACCCGTCGGGACATTTCAAAATTCGCTCGCATATTTCTTTCAGATACGCCGGGAAAACCGCCGCGCAAGGTTGGTTCTTAGAGACCGTGCAAAACGGAGCGTCTTCGCATTCCGAATCGCGATACGCGGACACATCACGCAGGAAAGTGGGAGCACACGCTTCCAGCGTGTCCGTTTCGGCATCCTGCCGGAAAGATCCGCCGGCATGCGGGAATGCGAAGGGCACTTCCGAATCTCCTCATTGCAAAACGAACTACGCCCATCCGCCGTGTTCGCGCTGCGCCCGGCATGGATGCCGGACGCGCAACGCTGGAAGCGTGTGCTCCCATTTTCCTACAAGCATCCGGAAGCGCTTGCGGCGAGGTTTCGCGGGGTGACATTCTCCCTGCCGCTTAGCGCGCACCCTTCTCGATCCCGCCAACATTCGCCGTCTCATGCAGCGCCTTCATCTCCGCGTTGGTGATCGCTCGATTGAAAACCGCCAGCCCACCGAAGCGCCCGATCGTCGCCTCCCCGAGCATGTTCCCGACCGCATAGCGCGCACCGACCGTGAAATCCGCGCCACCGCCCGGCTTCGTCAGCCCGTGATTTTTCGGATCGTAGCGGAAAATGCCGCGCCCGTGAAAATACGGATTCATCCCGCGGTCGCCGCCGTCCGGGCCTTCCTTCGTGAAATACGGATCGGTCCGCTTGTGCTTCACCGGGTCGAGCTTCAGTTCATCGAGCCGGCCATTGATGTAAGCGCGCAGAAACTTCGAGTCATACGTGAAGCCGAGCGAACACCACTGCTCCACCGGCACATCGCCCGCCGTCACCGCATAATCCGCGCACCTCGGGAATTTGGTTCCATCGGCCCGCATCGTCACGCCGCCCTCAGCGGAAATGTGCGGCACGAGTTTGTTCGGCCCGCCGTAGGTCGGCATGTTCATCAGCATCGCGTATTGCCGCGTGCCCGTGTCGTCATTCGCGCCCTTGCCTTCGCTCCACATGCCCGCGATGGTGCGCGACTGCCGGAGATTCACGATGCGTACCACGGCAAACATCGAGACCTGCGCGTCCTTGCCGCTGATGTTCAAGTCGCCCGTCTCCGCGTAGGGAATGCGGAAATACTGCTTCCCATTCAACTCCGCCGAAAACCCCGAGAACGGCCCGCCTGCCACACGCGCAATCGGCCCGCCGACTTCCGTCAGCGAGTGCTGCTCCTTCGTCCCAGTGGAAACGCGCGTCTTCCCCGCATCCTCGCCAAACGTCCAGAACGCGACAAGCCCCGGCGTCTTCGTGACGACCGCGATGCGCGCCGCGTCCGGCTCCGCGGCGCGGGCTTGGGTGAAAAGGAGCGCAGTCAGCGCGAGGGAGGCGGGCAGTGTGTTCATGGTGAGTGATGATCGTTTCGGGAAAATTTTCACAGCGCGCTTCACTTTGATTTCCTTGCCCTTTCCTCCAGCGCCCGCTGCTCCCGGATCAGCTCCCGGCGCAACTCCTCCTCCGTCGGCAGCACCAGCCTGTAGCGCGTCGCAAAAAGCTGCTCGCTCCCGTGCAGCACCGAGTAGCGCGCAACCGATGCGTCCTTCGCCGCGCAGAGGATGATGCCCACGGTGGGATTGTCGCCCGCGCCGCGCTGCTGCTCGTCGAACATCCGCACATACATGTCCATCTGCCCGATGTCGCCGTGCGTCAGTTCATCCGGCTTCAGGTCGAAAATCACGAAGCAGTTCAGCACGTGGTTGTAGAAAACGAGATCAATGTAGAGCCGAGGCTTTGCGAGACAGGCGAAGCCAAATCCTTCGTCTCCGTACTCACGCGCATCTGCCGCGCGACGAACGCGAAGCCCTTGCCCAGCTCCAGCAGAAACGACTGCAAATGGTCAATCAGCCCCTGCTCCAAATCCGACTCCAGCAGCCGCCCCGTCTCCGGCAGGCCGAGAAATTCCAGCAGCACCGGGTCGCGCACAAACTCCCGCGCCGACTGCGGCAGCCCCGCGATTTTCTTTTCCCTCTCCGCCTTCACCGCCTTGCGATCCTTGCTGGAAAGCAGCCGCTCAAAGTAAAGCCGCCCCACCTGCCGTTCCAGCGCCCGCGAACTCCAGTTCTGCGCCACCGCCTCATTCACATACCACTCACGCGCCGCCGCATCCTCCACGCGCAGCAGCGTGCGGTAATGCGTCCAACTCAATTCTGGACGCACTGCGTCTAAAATTGGGAACGAGAGGTAAAACTGCTTCATCTTGTGCAGATTCGACGCATCGAACCCGCGCCCAAAATCCTCCGTCAGCCTCTCCGCCAGCCGGGGCAGCAATCGCGCCCCATACTCCGCCCGCGCCGCGCCGCCCTGCTCAAATTCCACGATATGCCGCCCCACGCCCCAGCAAGTCCGCACCTGCACCACATCCACCGCCCGCAACACCTGCCGCCGGCTCTCCGCGATGAACTCGCGCAACCCGCGAAGCAGCCCGTCGAAGCCCGCCCCGGCGGGCTGGATGCCTTTGGATTTGGATGGGTGTTTGGCTTTCAAGTTTCTGAATCGTGGAATCACCAGCCGGGTGAAATCAACTCCCGGTTCACCGCCACCGCCGCCTTCACGTGCGCCGCCTGCACGCGGGCCTTCAAGTCGGGGAGCAGCGGGGTGTAGGTGGAAGGCAATAACTCGCGAAATTCTCGTCTCATGAGGATGGTCTATCGCTCTGCCCCCAATGACATGCGTTGCAAGTAGTCTTCGGGTCCCCAGTCAAAGACAGACCAATGCGAATTCTTCGTAATTTCTTGAAAATGATTTCTGAATTCTACGCAAACCGATTGCCAGTCGTTTCGCCCTGACACAATCGCCAATCGGTCAGGCGTTTTGCATGTCTTCGCCTTGAGAAACCACGGGAATTTGGTCCCTCTTTCCGCATAGACAGCTGTGTGAGGATACCAATGCGATTGATTCAAAACATTGACCAAAAATAGCAGCGCTTCGGCTTCTACCAATCGGCCACGAGTGAGTCGCCGATGAGTGCAACGATCCATCAATCGTTGGGCAAGCGGTGATATCCATCCCGGTTTTTGTCGTCTATTCCACTCATCCATGAATTTCGAGTGGTGACAGAACTCCGAGAGAGCTGTGCGCAGCGTTTCGCGATACCGATCCCGATTCGGAAACGGATGTTCCAACAAGTTCCGAATTGCCGTCGGAGCATCCACTTCGATCAGACAAGCCACAGCGTATAGAGCCAACTCATATCCCAGCACGGCCATAGCATCTTTGAAAGCAGGGCAGGTCGGTGCTGCGTCGGAAATTCGCGGTATGGAATTCACTCGTTCCAGGACAGGGATCAAACATCTGCTCACGGAATGCTCCGCATTGATTCTGGCCTCCACAAGCGCCCAATCAAGCAAGACATCCCTAGCTTCGATTTGAACGCGCAAGCATTTCTCCCACCGTTCCGTCATGTCCGTTTCGGTTCCTTGTTGAGTCTGTGCGCCGATACACGCTTGAGTCATCTCGTTCTCAAACAGATCCATCAATTCATCTCGAAGGACAGCTACACTTGGCTTGCCGTCCATCAATGCAGCGCGAAGTGCCGACCAACTACGTTTCAATCCCACGAAGCACCCGCCAGTTTCCGTGGTTAGATATTGCGGTAAATCGCCAAGACTCGGTTTCATGCGAATCGGCTTTCCCCAAAGATGCCGTCCCAGCTTTTCCCACTCTCGATGCATCGACTCTTGCGACGAAAAGTCGAAATACATGCGAGTTTGTAGAAAAGTCGGAAGGCACGCCTCGCCTTCTGCCGTTCGTTCCATCAGCACCGGCACGATGCGCGTTTGTCCAATGTCGTTATAAACATCGGCGAAATAATTTGAGCCTCAGTGCCCACCCCGCGCTTTCTCGAATCTGCTTTCACAGCATACGTGGCATCCGAGAGAACAAGAACATGACTTATAGTTTTGTCGGTGCGAAGGCGCTCCATGAACGCAACGACATCTTGGCCTCCCTTCAAATCGTATTCGTCGATGATGACTTCAACTCGGTCATCTTTGATCAGGCGATCCGCGATATCCAAGACCTGTTCCTTGTAAGTCGGCGTGCTCCAACTGTAGGAAATGAAGACCTTCGGATGAGTTGATGGTGCGTCGCTCATTCAAATGTAATTCTAGGCGTTATTTTTCTCATCGCGCGAGTATATGAGCTTTGGGTGTCAACAAAACGGGATTTCATGCAGCGATCGGATTCCACACCTTCTCAAATCCAAACCCCTCGAAGTCCTTCACGTTCACGGTTGCGAACTCCGTCACGCCTTGCGCGGTCATGGTGAGCGCGGAGCGGGCGTCGTAGAGGCGGCGGAAGGCGAAGTCTTTGCGGCGGGCTTTTTGCCAAAGTGTGTCGTGCAGCGAGCGGCTCTCGACGGGGAAGCCGATGAGCCGCCAGCGCGGGTGGAGGCGGTAAGTTTGGATGACTTCCACGGCATCGTCGGCGTCGAGCGGATGCTTGAGCACGGCGGGGTTGCGGAGCAGGCCGTAGAATTCGGCAAGGATGAATTCGGAGATGGCCACGTCCTCGTCGTGCTGGATGGAACTCATCCATTGATAGGCCGCCCGATGGTATGGTGATGCCAAATTGTAGGCATACATCAGGAGGTTTGTGTCCATGGAGAGCATGGCTATCGGCGCTTGCGGTTGCCCGTGTGGATGAGTTCAGCCGTCGTCAACTGGGCTTGCTCTTTGATTTCCGCATGGCTCAGCCCTTTCCAGCCGAGATTTTTCGGTTTGGGAAGCTGCCATTCATTGCTGCCGCCCGGTTCCCTGGCATAAACGCTCAGGATGTATTCGAGTCCGCGCCGGGCGAGTTCGGCGAGGGAGATTTCGCGGCTTTTGCAGACCTTGCGGGCGCGTTCGTAAACGTCGTTGGGAAGCTGAATTTGCGTGCGTGTCATGCCGACAGATTGCCATCACTTCGGATGCCGTCAATCCGGCAGCGCAGTGAAGTCGTATTCGCCCCGGATGCGGCAACCCCGGCCGGCGAATCCATCGCGCGTTACAAAATTTCCAACGCCCTCCGTCTCACGATGGTGCCTCCACCGTGACGATCGTCTTGATCGAGTTCGCGATGAAACACTCCTCGTGTGCTCGGTGGTGCAGGTGATCGAGGTCGGCCGTAGCCGGGATTTTTTCCCCGCTCCATGCGATGCGCGGGCGCAGCGTGACGGCGCTCACCCACATCGAGCCGCGCTCGTTCTTTGACATCACGCCCACGGCTTCGTCCTCGTAGCTATCGGCGGTGAAGCCCGCCTTCGCCGCGAACCACAGGAACGTGAGCATGTGGCAGCTCGAAATTGAGGCGACGAACGCCTCCTCCGGGTCCACATGCGCCGGATTCGACCACGGCGCGGGCACGACGGATGGCGCGGGCGACGCGGGCACGGTCACACCGCCGTCAAATGTCCATGTGTGCTCGCGCGAGTATCGGCCCTTGAGAAAATCAGGGCCGCCGCAGGTCCAGCGAATGGTGGCTTTGTGTTCGGACATGGCGGTGAAACTGTCGGCACTCGTGGTGGCAAAAGCACGCACCGGCAAGCGCCAAACACCCTCGCCTTTCACGGCACGACGAAAATTGGGAAGTCCGCTTGTGACGCCTGCACGAAGCCAATCGTCGTCTCTGCGGCCTACCCGGTGATTTTCGCGTAGGCGTGGCCTTCGTTTTGATCGATGCGCTCGGGGCGGCCCTTGTGCGGGTAGATGAGCTTCGTGTGGTCCACTCCGAGCAAATACAGGATCGTCGAGTGCAGGTCGTGGACGTGCATTCTGTCCTGCACGGCATACAGGCCGAGGTCGTCGGTCGCGCCGATCGTCTGGCCGCCCTTCACGCCGCCGCCGGCCATCCACATCGTGAAGCCGGTCGGGTTGTGATCGCGTCCGCCGCCTTGCTCGCTCATCGGCGTGCGTCCGAATTCGCCGCCCCAGATCACCAGCGTGTCTTCGAGCAGTCCGCGCGCCTTGAGGTCCGCGAGCAGGCCGGCGATCGGCTTGTCCACGCTGCGGCAGAGTCGCGTGTGGTTCTCCTCGATCTTCGAATGGCTGTCCCACTTGCTGCCGGCACCACTGTAGAGCTGGATGAAACGCACGCCATTTTCCACAAGCCTGCGCGCGAGCAGGCAATTGCGGCCGAAGACCGCGGTCTCGGGTTTGTCCATGCCGTAGAGCGCCTTCGTCGCCTCCGATTCCTTGCTGAGGTCCACGGCCTGCGGCGCCTCGGATTGCATGCGGTACGCCAGCTCGTAGCTGCGGATGCGCGCGTCGAGTTCGGTGTTGTCGGTGCGCGTGACGTTGTAGTCGCGGTTGAGTGCGGCGAGAAGGTCGAGCTTGTCGCGCTGACGTTCGGCGGTGACGCCCTTCGGATTTTCGAGGTTCTTGATCGCCGCGCCTTCGGGGCTGAATTCCACGCCCTGATGCACCGCGGGCATGAAGCCGTTGCCCCAGTTGCGCACGCCATTCACCACCGTGCCCTCGCTGTCCTTGATGACCACGAAGCCGGGCAGATTCTGATTCTCCGTGCCGAGTCCGTAGCTCACCCACGCTCCGAGCGACGGGCGTCCGCCGAAAATCGAGCCGGTGTTCATCGAGCAGACACCGCCCGCGTGATTGATGCCATCGGAGACGCACGAGTGGATCACCGCGAGATCGTCCGCGTGCTGCGCGACATTTTCAAACCAATTGGAAATCCACAGACCGCTTTTCCCGCGCTGCTTCCACTCGCGTTTGCATTCGAGCAGCGGCGCATTGCTCTCGCCCATCGCGAGGATGGGCGGCTTGAAGCTCTTCGGCAATTTCTGGCCGGCGAGTTCATTGAGCAGCGGCTTGCGGTCGAACGTGTCGAGATGGCTCGGCCCGCCTTCCATGAAGAGGAAGATGACGTTCTTCGCCTTGCCCGCGCCGTTCGGGATGCGGGCGAGCGCGGGATTCAAGGCGCTCGGCGCGGCGAGCCCGCGTTCGTTCAGCAGCGCGGCGAGTGCGACTGCACCGAAGCCGCAACCGGCACGGCGGAGAAATTCGCGGCGGGAACTCGGGAGGTCGTAGTGATGGCAGGGCATGGCGTCAGTGGAGGTAAAAGAATTCGTTGGCGTTCAGCAGGACGTGGCAGAGATCGGCGAGCGCTTCCTTTTTCGGATCGGAGCTGCCCGCAGTCGCATCGGCGCCTGTCCACGAGAGATGCGGGTTCGGCTCGGCAGAGTTCCAAGTGAGCAGCGCGGGTCCGGTCCATTCTTTCGGATCGGCATTCAGTGTCGCGATGCCGCCGCGCACGACGCGGACAGCCTCGATGCGACCGTCCCACTGCGAAGCCGGCGCGCGCTTTCCCAGCCCGCCGATGACCAGCGCCGCACTGCCCGAACTCAGCCGCGCCCGCACGTTGTGCTGCACCGTCGCGGTCTGCTCGGGCGCTTCCGGTCTCCCGAGTTCCTGCATGTGAAAGACAACGGTGTGATCGCCGCACGAGACGCGCGCGGCGACGTGATACTTCACGCCGAGTTCCAGGCGCAGATCGGACGGCACGACCTCGTAGATGATGTTCGCGTTCTCATCCTCGCCGACGAATTGCATGATGAGATTGCGCGGCTTGAAGCGCGACTTCTCCCCGGTCACGCCGAGGCTCCAGCCGAACGCCTCGACGCTGTCCTTCCCGCCGTTCCAGCGCGACGCGACGGTGCGCACCGCGGCGGCCGTGTCATTGCTCCGCAGCTCCACGATCGCCTCGACCGTGAACTCATCGCCCTCCTTCTCCGTGCCGTTCGAGATGAGCCGTTCCTGCGGCGTGCCTTCGTGGAATTGGCTCGCGCCTTCCAGCTCCACCGGCTTCTGCGCGAGCGAAGTTGTGCCGGCGCGCTTCTGCAGAAAAGTGGCGGCCATTTCGGATTCCTGCGCGGTCGGCGGACGGCCGATCGCGTATTGCCACGCCTCTTCCACCGATGACACACGCGACGCCAGCTTCCGTGCGCGCGCGAGCGGCCACTCGCCATTCACGAAGAGCAGCGCCTGCGTCGGCGTTGTCGTGCTCTGCCGCTCCGATGTGCTGCTGAAACCCGCGGGCGCATCGAGGCTGCGCATGATGTCGTTCTGATTGTTCCGCTTCTTCATCGTGAAAATCGAGCGGCGCATCCCGCTGGCATCCCCGGAAGGGCCGCCCTCCTTGAGGTCCAGTTCACCGCTCGCCGCGAGCAGCGCATCGCGCACCTGCTCGGCGTCGAGGCGGCGCGGATTGAAACGCCACAGGTAGCGATTCGTCGGATCGATTTTCGCCGCGAGTTCCGGCACCGCGCGGTGCGCGGTCTGTCGGAAAGTCGCGCTGAGCAGGATCTCGCGGTGCAGTTTCTTCAGGCTCCATCCGCCCGCGAGGAAACGCTGCGTGAGGT
>JBDSAR010000165.1:0-1818 GCA_039922035.1 Chthoniobacteraceae bacterium | reverse complement strand
CCTCCTGCTTCGCGATCGCCGCCGCCACGAGCGAACCGCGCCGTTCCGCAGCATACAGATCGAGCAGCCCCTTGCGCACCGCCGCGCGCACTTTCCAAGTCGCATCCACCACGCGGCTCGCCGCCGCATTCACATTGGCGTGCGCCACATCGCCGCGCTTGTCGCGCTTGCCCGCGGTCTCAAATGTCCAGTCAAACTCCACGCCATACGTCCCTGCCATCCAGTCGAGCGGCGTGACGATCTGCGGCGTGATGAGCATCGTCGGATTCGGCCTCTCGCCTGCCGTACGGATCGTCGCCTTCGCCGTCCCATACTGCGCGCGCGCCAGCGCGACATCGGGATGATTCCGCACCGCCTCGTCAATTAGCGCGCTGAGCGTCCACGTCTTCGCCGCGAGCCGCCGCCCGCTCAGCTTCGCCGCACTGAGCGAGGCATCCAGCGGCTTCGCCGCAAAGTGCGCGCAGCTTGCGAACGCGGACGCACACGCAGCGAGGAGGAGGGTTCTTTTCATCGGGGCAGTGACACTGCCGGAAGCCGCTCCGCCTTGGGAGCGAAATTTCCGCGACCACCGAAAAATCGCGAAACGCGACGGGCGCTATTTTTCCTCAGGCTTGATCTTGCCGTCCGCGAAAAATGAAACCTCGGTCGTCTTCCCCTTCAGCACGTAGGCGGCCTCGTAGGTCGTCTCGCCGTCCTCCTTGATGCGCTGCACGCGTTCGATCTTCGCGCCCTTCGCATTTTCCTCGATGGCCTTGCGCGCGGCGACGGGAACCTTGTCGAGCGGGATGGTCTCCTCCTCGCCCTTCACCTTGCCGTCGGCAGTCACGGCGACTTCGCGGTCGGCCTTGCCCGCGGCTTTCAGTTCGGCCTCATAGACCGTCACCTTGCCGTGCTTTTCCACAGCGACTTTCTCGATCTTCATCCCGGCTTCCGCCGCGTATTTTTTCAGCGCCTCGGCTGCCGCCGCAGGAGCCTTCTTCATGCCGGGAATTTTCGCGTCATCGGCAGCGACCGCAGTGAATGTGAATGAGAGCGCCGCGCAGAGCATGGCGAGGAATGTGGAGGGAGTTTTCATGAGTGGGGGTTGGATTTGCCGCCCGTGTATTCCCACGGGACAGGCAGCACAAGTGAATGTCGCCGCTCCTTGACGCTACTCGCGCAGCGCGACGTTCAGTTCTTTCGTGAGTCGCTCCTTCAGGCGCGAGTGCGCCGCATTCACCTCGTCTGCAGTGAGCGTGCGCTCGGCACTGCGGTAGGTGAGCGAGTAGGCGAGCGATTTTTTGTCGGCGGGGACTTTCGCGCCGGTCGCGTCGGTGAAGACATCGAACAGCTCGACGCCCGCGAGCAGCGGCTCTTTCGCCTTTGCGAGCACGGAGGAGATCGCGTCGTGCGAAAGTGTGAGCGGCGCGAGCATCGCAATGTCGCGCGAGGTCGCGGGGAAGCGCGGGATCTCGCGATACTTCTGCGCGGCGTCGGGCGCGGCGGCTTTCCAAAACGCGGCGAGATCCACCTCGATGAAAAGCACCGGCACATCCGCATCGAGCGCGCGCGCGTCTGCGGGCCAGAGCTGTCCCGCGAAACCGACGGGCTTGCCATTCGCCTTCACGGTCAGCGAAAGCGCGAGCGCAGGATTTTCCTCCGCATCGAGCGTGAAGCCCTCGCCGAACGCCGCACAAACGATGGCCTTCAGATCAAAGATGTCCGCACCACGGCCTTCGCCAGAGCGCCAGTTCCGCTCGGCGAGCGGACCGGCAAGCACGGCGGCGGCGTGCGTGGATTCCTCCGGACGCTGCGTGCCAAAGACGCGGCCAATTTCAA
>JBDSAR010000164.1:0-4213 GCA_039922035.1 Chthoniobacteraceae bacterium | reverse complement strand
TCACGACGTTGTGCGGCGTGAACTTGATCGAGTCCACCGCGGTGAGTTCGCCATTGATGAAAAGGACGAACCAGTTGTCCGCATACACGTTCACTTTGATTGTATCCGCCATCGTGGGCTTGATGAGTCCCTTGTTGTCCGGTTTCCCTCCACCGCCTTTTCCACCGGGACCACCCTTGCCGGCAGGCCCGCCGGGACGTCGCTCGCCGGGCTGCTGCGGTGGCGGTAGCGGAGGTTGATCAGCGGCGGCAATTTGTTGCTCAGGCGGCGTGGTTGCGACCGCCTGAGTCACAGCGCTCGGGATTCCATTTGCACTCGCGCCATCCTCGCGGCGTGGCGGAGGGGCGTCGTCGCGGGGCGGGGGAGGACCGCCTGCTCCGCCTTCGCGCCTTGGCGGACGCTGGCCGTCGTTCGATGCGCCGCCGCTGCGCGTATAGACGACACTCAGCGACGAACTCGCGAGCACCTTGTCTTTCATCGCGGCGAGCAGGACATCGCGGTTCACCTCATGCGGCTGCTGCATGATCTGCAACGGCGCGCTCAGCGCATAGACAGTGAGCACGTAAGTCTTCGCGCCCGGCCCCTGCGAATGCGGTGGCTCGTAGCCGATCTGTCCTTTGAAACTCGTGCCGAGTTTGCCCACGCCCTTCACATTTTTCGGCAGGCTCGTCGTGGTCGCGGGGATGTCCCACATCGTCCAGTAGTGCTTCATCACATTGCCCGGCGCGACGTGATCCATGATGAGCGCATAGCCCTTTGTGCCTGCGGGCGCGCCCTTCCATGCGAGTGGCAAAGTCGCGCCGCTGCCGTCGCCGGTATAGTCCATCGGCAATGCGCCGCCGTCCTTCACCTCAGTGCTGCGGAGGAGAAAAGTCGCGTTCGGCATCTTCATCGCATCGGGGCCGAAACGCGACACGGGTGCCTGCGCCCCACCTTCTTTCCGGCCCGGCCCACCCTGCTGTCCGCCACGCTCCGGCCCGCCAGCGCCGTCGCGCGGCGGCGGCCCGCCGGGGCCATCTTCGGGACGCGGCGGACGATCCGCGTCGCCGCCTCCGCCGCCGCGTGGAGGACGATCGCCGCCCGGACCGCCGGGACCGCCACGACCGGCGCCTCGATTGCGCAGCGTGTAGGTTTCCTTCGTCGCACCAGACTTCCCGTTCTGGAATTCAAACGGGAACGTGCCGTCCGCATTGATCGCGTAGAGCACCGCGCGTTTGTCGCCATTCACCTCATAGCTCAGCTTGTAGCTGTTCGCACCCGTGCTCTCGAAGCCCGTGATTTTCGCCCCGCGCAACGGTGCGCCCGCCTCGCGCACCGGATTCGCGCGCGGCTGCGGGTCCACCTGCTGATCGCGCTCCGTGACCTCGCCATGGAAGCCGCCGTTCACATACGGATACTTGTTCGACGCGTGGTAGTGATAGCCGAGCGCCGTCGTGTGGCCGTTGAAAGCATCGAGCTTCGCTGGCTGTGATCCATCCGGCTCCGTGAGTCCGAGGATCGGATAGCCATCGAGCGCATACGCGATCGGCTGACCTTTCCCCACGACACTCTGCAAATGCAGCGGTGCCGAGTGATAGTGATAGTCATCCGCGCGCCCGCAGTGCCCGCCCCACTGATCGAGTTCGCCGATTTCCTGCGACACCTCGCCGCGGTTGTTCTGCGGATTGAAAATCGGGATGCCATTCGCCGCGAGTGCGATCGCCCCGCGCAGGAATTGTCCCTTGATCGAACGCGGCTCCTTCGCCACCACCGGCACGAGCGGAATCTGCCACGCATTCGTCCCCGTGTAGGCCTGCGGCAGCGGCACCTGCTGCTGCCATGCGGTGATGCCCGTCATCATGTTGTGCGATGGCAGCCCGTTGCTTTCGACAAAGAGAAACTTCTCATCCCACCGCACGCTCACCTTCGGCGCGAACGCCTCGAACACCGCTGCCTGCGCGGGCCGGTTCGTCCGCACGCTGCGCTCGCCGGTGCGCGCGCGGTTTTGCGACGTGATCGCCTGCGCAAAAATCCACACCGGCGGATTAGCCGGGTTTTCAGACTGCGGATGCGGCTCGCCATTGAAGTCATGCGCCGCCGCAACCCGCGCGAGGCCGATTGAAATACCGAGGAGGAAACGAGTGCGACAGGGTTTCATATCAAAAACGTTAATCCAGAATTGTCAGCGTATTGTCACATCCCTCCGGGAAAATTGTCAGCATTTGGCAAATGCGCACTCCGTCAAATATGCCGGAAATCCCGAAGGGTTGCAGCCAGCACCCTGACCGAATCAGAGCCCTTCGTGCAATTTTGAGCGGTTCAAGAAGTGTCATGGCCGATTTTCAAGGAGCAGGGGGCGAGAGCGCCCCCTGCTCCTTGAAAATCGGCCATGCTTTTTGGTGAAGCGCTCCAAGTGAACGATGACGCCCGAACACCAACGGGGCGTATCAAACGTGGCGCGGATCAAACGATATGAGCGCAGGCCCGTGGCCAGTGCTGCGATGAACGGCAGTTCCGCGCACTGAGACGCGCTACGGCAGTGCGAAGGCGACCCAACTGTCGCCTGTCGGACCGCCGAGTTTTCCGCCGCCGGTGACAGGGACGACGATGAACTGCTTCCCGTTCACCTCGTAGCTCGCCGGCGGCGCGGTCGAGTGAAGCGGGAGTTGGAAGCTCCAAAGTTCCGCGCCATTCTCGGCATCGAACGCGCGGATCTTTTTGTCGCGAGTGCCCCCCGCGATCACGAGTCCGCTCGCGGTGCTCATGCAGCCGCCAAAACTTTCCTGGCCAGTCTTCGGCGTTCCGCGCGCAGCGAGTTCGGCGTATTCGCCGAAGGGAACCTGCCACGCGATTTTGCCCGTGTTGAGATCGAGGCACGTGAGCGTGCCCCACGGCGGCTTGCAGCCGGGATAGCCCTCGTGATCCACGAGGCGGTTCCATCCGGCGAATGTCCACCGCGGCGGTGCGTTCGGATCGAGCGGCGGGATGGGCCGGTCGCGGCAGAGGAGAAAATCCATCAGCGGTTTGATCTGCTCCTCGGTGAGCTGCGGTTGCGGCGGCATTCCGTTGCGGCCATTTTTGATCTGCGCGCGGATTTCGTCCTCCTTCATCCGCAGTCGCAGGCCGCGCAGTGGCGGCGAGTGTGCGATGCCCTTGCGATCCGCGCCGTGGCATGCGAAGCAGATCGTCTGGTACACTTTCTCGCCCTCGGTCGGCGGCTTCAGCGGCTCCGGATCCACGTCGCGGAAACACGTGACGAACCACGGTATTTCATTCGAGGTGACGAACAGCTTTCCGTTGCGCGGATCGGAGGACGCACCGGTCCACTCCGCACCGCCGTGGATGTTGAAAAGCAGCGTCGGCTTTGCTTCCTCGATGCTCGGGTAAGCCCCGGAGTTTGAGCGCTGCACCACGGGCAGCACGACCGCCTGCGCCTCGGGAGATGCGGGCATCTCGGCCAGCGTGTAGGCCTGCCGCGCGAACGGCTGCGGGAGCAACGGCATCGGCTGCATCGGCGCAGGCACGTCACCGGGAAGCACGCGACCATTCACTTTCACGAGGCGGAAATCGAAGAGCGGCTGGCCCGTCACGCGATCGAGCAGCAGGGTGTTGCCAAGCTTTGTGACCTGCGCGACAGCGTCCACCTTCACGCCGTTGCGCTCGACGGTGACGAGGTTCGGCGGCGCGGGGATGTCCCAGTCCCACACGTCGTGGCGGATTTCCTGAAAATGCCACAGGCGCTTCCCCGTGAGCGCGTCGAGCGCGATGACGCAGTCGGAAAAGAGATTGTCCCCCGCGTGGCCCATGCCGAGGTAGTTCGGCTTCGGCGAGCCGGTCGCGACGTAGGCGATGCCGCGCGATTCATCGAGCGCCATGCCGCCCCAGCAGTTCGCGCCCTGCTCAATGTGGCTCCAGGTCTCGTGGCCGTATTCGCCCGCATCAGGCTTTGTTTTGAACGTCCACAGCATTTTGCCGGTGCGGATGTCGCAGCCGAAGACATCGCCCGCGTAGCCCGCTACGACGAGCACGCGCTGGTACACCGCGCCCACGGTGCTCGTCTGCGCCGGGATCCAAGTGCGACCGTTTTCACCGAAATTCGCGAGTGCTTTGCCGGTCTTCGGTTCCAGTGCGTAGAGCCAGTTGCCCGCGCCGAAAATCACGCGCGCCGGATTCAGTGCGTCGCCCGGCCAGTGAAGCAGCCCGCGTCGGGCAGGCTGATCTTCGAGGCGTTTGC
>JBDSAR010000163.1:0-9811 GCA_039922035.1 Chthoniobacteraceae bacterium | reverse complement strand
CGGAATGAAAAACGTCCTAAAATTGCAAATTTTTACAATAAGCTCTGCAACTGAAGCTTGCAGTTCATCATTCCTTAGGGCAAGGAATTTACGGGGAATGGGCGAGCGGCATGTTTTGGAGCAACGGGAACGAACTGGAATGGCGAATGCTTATAATAACTATAAATAGCCGCAACAACAAAAAATAAACCTCCTCGACATATGCCCGCACATTCTTTATCTACGTCGAAGCACATGACACTCACCGCACTCTCACGGTGTGCCGCCGCCCTTTTTTGCAGTCTTTTCGCCACGACCGCCATCGCCGGACAGGCGCAGTACTCCCACGGCGACCCGACTCCGCTGGAGCAGCAGATGCTCGAACTGATCAACCGCTCAAGGATGAACCCGACGCAGGAGGGTATCATTCTCGACACCGTAAACACTGCGTACTCGGTCGCGGCGCGGGCACAGGCCCCGGCGTTCTTCACGAATATCCGCGGGGAATTCGCATCGTATCCGTCTGTGGCACCGCTTGCATTCCATCCCCTCCTCATCCAAGAGGCACGCGAGCATTCCCAAGACATGGTCGCGAACCAGTATTTCGCACACACGAATCTCGCTGGACAGGATCCGACGGCGCGTGCGGCGGCAATCGGCTACAACAGCGGTGTGGGCGAGAATCTTGACGGCGCAGGGGCAACTTCACCGGATGACATCATTCAGGGCCACTTTGATTTCATGGTGGACTACAACAATATCGATTTAGCCCACCCGCTCGGCCATCGCCTGAATGTCCTCAATTCGAGTTACTCCGAAGTCGGAGTCGGAATCGCCGGTCCGCGCAACGGGGGGATGATCACGCAGGAATTCGGTGGCCCGGCCCGATCCTACATCCTCGGGGTGGCGTATTCGGATGCAAACGCCAATGGCGCGTATGACGTGGGCGAGGGCTTCGCGGGAATCACCGTGACGCCGGATTCCGGAAACTGGCTTGCTGTCACCTCGACCTCGGGAGGCTTTGCCATCCCGGTGGACCCGGTGCAGACGGTCTCGGACACGTTGAATGTACCGTTTCCGGTTCAGGGCAACACGTGGGACGCCGTGCAGCCCTACATCGCGGCATACCGCCAGCAGCAGATGGCTGCCGCGCCGACGATGACCATGAACCTCACGTGGAGCGGCAGCGGAATCGCCTCGCCGATCACCACCTCTGTGACCATGAAGCGGCCCGTGCTGCGGAATTATAAGGTCATGGGCACCGACGGCTGGTACTACAGCATGAGCATGGTGACGGCGCAGAACGCGAAGGCGGACCTGAGCACTGCCCGCGTGGCCACCCCTCCGATCGCCTCCATACCGAATGACGTGAACAACGATGGGAAGGCTGATTTCATTTTTCAAAACGGCAGTGGCCAGATTTATACGTGGCTCCTTGATGGCACTGGAAGCCCCTTGAATTTTGCCACTGGCGACGGCCTGAAACCGGGATCGAAGTTCCTCTACGGTGGTGGCCTGGCGGACTGGAAAATCGTCGGTCGTGCAGACGTGAATAACGACGGGGTTCCGGATCTCATTTTCCAGAACAACGTCGGCCAGATTTACGCATGGTGCCTAGACGGCACTGGAAACCCCGTGAATTTTGCCACGGGAAGCGGTCTGAAACCGGGATCGAAATTGCTTTACGGTGGCGGGCTCGGCGATTGGAGGATTACCGCAGTCACGGACGTGAATGGCGATGGATTTGCAGACCTTGTTTTCCAGAACTCCGTCGGGCAGGTCTATGTCTGGTTTCTCGACGGCAGCGGGAACACCGTCAATTTTGCCACCGGAAGCGGTCTGAAACCGGGATCGAAATTACTGTACGGCGGCGGACTCGGCGATTGGAGGATTACCGCAGTCGCGGATGTGAACGGCGACGGATTCGCAGACCTTGTTTTCCAGAACTCCATCGGGCAGGTCTATGTCTGGTTTCTCGACGGCAGCGGAAACGCCGTGAATTTAACCACCGGAAGCGGTCTGAAGCCCGGTGCCAAATTCCTTTACGGCAGCGGACTTGGTGATTGGAGGGTCACCGCAGTCGCGGATGTGAACGGCGACAGCAAGGCTGATCTCGTTTTCCAAAACTCCGCGGGCCAGATCTACGTCTGGTTCCTGGACGGCACTGGGAACGGCATTGATTTCACGAGGGGAAGCGGTCTGAAACCCGGTTCGCAATTCCTCTACGGCGGAGGTCTGGGTGACTGGAAGCTTCGCTAGCCGCGAGGTTTCACCAGGTGGTTCGTCCCTCGGACATGGGATCTCCCGCGTGATTCTGAGCTGCGCCCGGTTGTAATTCTTGTGAGCCTTTCTCGGTTTGGATCAAAGCAGCCGCTGCATTTCGCGGCGGCGCCGATGACGGATCCCAAAATGAGTTGAGCACTGGCCCCTGATATCTGCGGAAACAGCGCTCGAATCGGAGGACAGCAACCCCCGCGACCCGACAAGGCCGGAGACCTGCCTGGCACGAAAGGCAGGGACGCCTGTCTTCCGTCCCATCCACCTTCATTTGCATCGCTCTCAAGTTCCTGCCCGATGCCGGCATTCGACTGCGTGTGGCATGGCAGATCGCAATGGCGAGCACGCGTTGCAAGGCGTGGAAATTCATTTCATTTGCGCGATTGCTTCGCCTTCGTATGGTGCCCGGAATGCGTTTCCCCACCATTTTCCTCCTCCTGATCCTCTCCGTCTGGAACCCGCTTTGTTCCGCCAGCGATCTCCCGACTCTGTCGTCTCCGCTGGCCGATATCAACGTGGCACAAAACGCCGTCGTCCCTGCAGTGGATCTGACCACCAAATTCACGACAGGCATCACAGGGTCTGTGGTGCAGTTCGTCACGCGCGGGATCGGTACTTTCAATGTCGAGATGGACTCTGTGGCGGCCCCAGCCACGGTTGCAAATTTCCTCTACTACGCGAACGCAAACCGCTACACGAATAATAGCATTATCCATCGGACGGATACGCCGCTCGGCGTGATCCAAGGCGGCGGGTACTCCATAGATACGGTGAACAGCCAACTCACTACGATTGCCACAACCAGCGCCATCTCATTGGAAATGAGTGATACTCTGGAAAACAAGCGGGGATACCTTGCGATGGCCAACGGTGGCTCTCCCAATACCACGACCAACCAGTGGTTCATCAACGTCACCGACAACTCAACCCCCGGCAATTCGCACTACCTGCCATCGGCGAGCAATTCCGGGTATGCCGTGTTTGGACGTGTCACCGGCACCGGCATGGAGGTCGTGGATTTCATCTTCTCGCGTCAGGTGCCCGGAGGGAATGTCATCGTGACGCAAAGCTCGATGAGCAGCACGGCGGTCACGGTTAACCCCGCAAGCGTGCCCTCGCATTTTGGCCCTGGTTGGGAGCTGCTCGGCTCGACAGTGCAAAGCGTTGGCAGCGGCGGCAGCGTCACGCTCGCCGGAAACGCCAATGAGAACATCGGCGTGCCCCTGTTCAGGCCATTTAGTCCCTATTTATTTCCGCTCAATCAATTGCCGGTCTTCAACCCCATCCCCGCAATCCCGACGAGTCCGATCTACCTCAGCAATCTGATCAGCCTGAGTGCCATCCAACAGGTGCAGGTCTTTCCAACGACCCTCTCGGTAACAGTGACGAACTGTTCGACCAGCAACAATTCCGTGCAGGTTTCGAGCCCACCCCCGGCCTTCGGAATCGGGTCCAGTTTTCTGGGTTCGATTGTGACAAGCGTCAACGGCAATTTCGTCAGCCTCCAGCGTAATGCTGATCGGACCATTCCGAATGGATCCTCCACCCCGGTGCCCGCCGGCGTGGCATTTGAAAGCTCAGTGGTCACCTTTTCGGTCATCAATACCAATCCCGACCTTGCCGTCGCGTCGATCAGCGGTTCGATGTTCAATGTCGCCCTGCGACCGGATCGCGGAGGTTTTGCAGACATCACAGTGACGGCGACCGACAGCAACGGGAACTCGGCTCAGTCCAAGTTCCACCTGACGGTGACCGCTGGCACCATCGCTACCAGCATCCCGAAAGACGCGAACAACGACGGCATTGCCGACCTCGTATTCCAGAATAACGCGGGCCAGCTCTATGAGTGGTTCCTCGATGGCAGCGGGAGTGGCGTCGATTTCACCACGCAAAACGGCCTGAAGCCGGGCTCGAAATACCTCTATGGCGGCGCCCTGGGAGACTGGAGACTCATGGCCCGCGCCGATATGAACAATGATGGGTTCCCAGACCTTATCTTCCAGAACTCCGCCGGGCAGATTTACGTCTGGTTCCTTGACGGCAGTGGTAACCCCATTGATTTTTCAAACGGAAACGGCCTGAAGCCCGGCTCGAAATACCTCTATGGCGGCGGGCTTGGTGATTGGAGGCTTGTCGCAGTCGCGGACGTGAACGGCGACGGAATTGCAGACCTTGTTTTCCAGAACTCCGCCGGGCAGATTTACGTCTGGTTCCTAAACGGCACTGGGGACGACGTGGATTTCTCCACCGGCCGTGGTCTGATTACCACCGGCCCCGCTGGCAGCAAATACCTCTACAGCGGCGGACTCGGTGACTGGAGGATTGCCGCGGCCGCGGACGTGAACGGCGACGGAATGACGGACTTTGTTTTCCAGAACTCCGCCGGGCAGATTTACATCTGGTTCCTTGACGGGACCGGGGATGATGTGGACTTTTCCACCGGAAGTGGGATGCAGATCCCCTCGCGATTCCTGTATGGCGGTGCCTTGGGCGACTGGAGGATCCGCTAGCGCTAGCGGCGGATTTCAGGAAGTTGTCCATCCGGCGAGCATATGGCTCGGGTATGATGCAGATGCGAGTTTCAGCAGTTCATTCGCATCCGTCGCCACGAGCTACGGAATCCAAATCCGACGCACGACCACTGACGTGTTCACCTTGCATCCCGGGCACCGCTCATCCAATCTGGCGATAACGGCTGTCCCCGAAAATCGGCAGCGCTGAAAAGACCAGTGCGATGCAAAGGGCAGGTTCGCCGGAGAGGGATTCCTGCCTGGGAAGCGGCGGGAGAAAATTCCGCAGAACAACTCAGGCTAGCAACCCCTTCACAAGTTTGCCGTGAACGTCGGTGAGGCGGTAGCGGCGGCCTTGGAATTTGTAAGTGAGCCGCTCGTGGTCTATGCCGAGCAGGTGCAGCATCGTCGTGTGGAAGTCGTGGATGTGGACGCCGTCGTTCACGATATTGTAGCCGAATTCATCCGTCTCGCCGAAGACCGAGCCCGCCTTGATCCCGCCGCCCGCCATCCACGCCGTGAAGCAGCGCGGGTGATGGTCGCGGCCGAAGTTCGCCGAGATTTTCCCCTGGCAATAATTCGTACGGCCAAATTCGCCGCCCCACACGACGAGCGTGTCTTCGAGCAGCCCGCGCGCTTTCAAATCGCTCACGAGCGCCGCGGCGGGCTGATCGGTTTCCTTGCAAAGCTTCGGCAGCGCGCCCGGCAGTCCACCGTGGTGATCCCAGTCCTGATGATAGAGCTGGATGAAACGCACGCCGCGCTCCGCGAGCCGCCGCGCTTGCAGGCAGTTCGCGGCGAACGTGCCGGGCGTCTTCACATCGGGGCCGTAGGAATTGAGCGTCGCCTGCGACTCGTTCGAGATGTCCGTCACGTCCGGGATGCTCGTCTGCATCCGAAACGCCATCTCGTAGTTGTCCACGCGGCTTTGGATTTCCACGTCGGGAGTACCCGCGAACTGGTGCTCGTGCAATTCGCGCAGCCGGTCGAGCATCATGCGTCGGCTGTCCGTGCTCACGCCGTCGGGATTTCCGAGATAAAGCACCGGATCCTTCGCCGCGCGAAACTGCACGCCCTGATGCCGCGTCGGCAAAAACCCGCTGCCCCACAAGTGCGATCCGAGCGGCTGCCCGCCCTTCCCTTTCGTGATCATCACGACGAACGACGGCAGGTTCGCATTCTCCTGCCCGAGCCCGTAGCTGAGCCACGCGCCGATGCTCGGCCTCCCCGCGATCTGCGTGCCCGTCTGCATGAAAGTGACGCCCGGCCCGTGATTGATCGCCTCGGTGAACATCGAGCGCACGAAGCACGCATCATCCGCGATGCGCGCCGTGTGCGGAAGCAACTCGCTCACCCACGCGCCGCCGCGTCCGTGCTGCGCAAATTTGAACGGCGAGCCCACGAGCGGGATGGAAGACTGGTTGCCCGACATCCCCGTGAGCCGCTGCCCGCCGCGCACCGAATCGGGAAGCTGCTCGCCATTGCGTTGGTTGAGCAGCGGCTTGAAGTCGTAGAGATCGAGCTGCGACGGCCCGCCCGACATGAAAAGGTAGATCACGCGCTTCGCCTTCGGCGCAAAGTGCGGCCTGCCGAGCACGCCCGTGTCGAGCAGCGGCGAGGCGGATGCGGAGGTCGCGAGCATGTCCGCGAGCGCCATCCCGCCGAGGCCCATGCCGAAGCGGTTCAGAAAATGGCGGCGGTTGATTGCGAGTGGGAGCGTGTCGTTCATGGCTATTCGGTCTGAGCGTTCTCAGCGTTTCACGATGCAGGCGTCGTGGTTCAAGAGTGCCTGCGCGAGCACGGCTGCCGCGGCGGCTTCGGGCGAGGGGATTGCGGCGTTGCGTTTTGCGTTGCCGATCTTCAGCAGCTTGTTGGCTTCGGTCGGTGAATGTCGGAAATGCGCGAGCTGCTCATTATAGAGACGCGTCGTGATTTCGATTTCACGCGCATCGGGCTTGCGGCTGAGGCAGCGCAGGAAGCCCTGCTCGATCATCGCTGGCAGGTTTCCATTCGTGTCCTTGTGCAGCTTTTCGCCGAGCACGCGCGCGGCTTCCACATATTGGATTCCGTTTAGGAGGATGAATGCCTGCAGCGGCGAATCGGTGCGCTCGCGCTTTGCGGCGCAGACTGCGCGGCGCGGCGCGTCGAAGGTCACCATCGCGGGCGGCGGACTCGTGCGACGCCAGTTCGTGTAAATGCTCCGGCGATAAGCACCGTCACCACCGCTCGCATTCGCAGGCTTGAAGGCCTCGCTCATCTCGTACGGATTCACCGGCGGTCCGCCGATTCTTTCCGCGAGCAGCCCGGCCGCGGCGAGCGCGTTGTCGCGCACCATTTCCGCAGCAAGACGAATGCGCGGGCCGCGCGCGAGCAGTTCATTCTCCGGATCATCTGTCATCGTCTTTGCATCGGCGACGCTCCGCTGGCGGTAGGTGCGACTCATCACGATCGTCTTCACGAGCGCTTTCAAATCCCAGCCGCTCTGAATGAACCGCGCGGCGAGCCAGTCGAGCACATCGGGATAAAGCGGTCGCGCGCCCTGACTGCCGAAGTCCTCCGCGGTCTTCACGAGCCCGCGGCCCCAGATGTTCAGCCAGATGCGGTTCACCGTGACGCGCGCGGTCAGCGGGTGCTGCGCGTCCGTCAGCCATTGCGCGAGGCCGAGCCGGTTCTTCGGCGCGTTCGCGGGAAACGGCGCAAGCCACGCGGGGACGATGGCAGGTGCTTCGTCGCGCCGCTGATCATACTGTCCGCGGAAAAGCACGTACGCCTTCTTCGGCTGCGGCAGCTCGCGCATCACCATGATTTCCCTTTGCCCGCTGGCAAATTTCACCGCCTCGCCGCGTGCGGCTGCGAGTGCGTCGAGCTGCTTCTTCCAGTCATCGTCTGCGGTTGCGAGGAAGTATTCGAGCAGCGCCCCTTGATCGGCATCCGTGAATGCGCCGGACTGCTTTGCCAGCACAGCGTTCGCCGATTCAGGCTTGAAGGTCGCGAGCGCTTCGAGCGGCGTGAGCATGCGCGAGAAGATGCGAAGGTTGTCAATCGCCCCGCCCTTGAAGCCGCGATCACGGAAGCGTTCGCCGAGCGTGATGTTGTCGCCGCCACCGCCGGTGATGTCGCGCGTGAGGTGATCCTTGATCACTTCGGTCGCGGCCACCGCGCCATTTACGAAAATGCGCAACCCGCCGGCGCGTCCGCTGCCGTCATTTGTCACGACGATGTGCGTCCATTCGTTCAGCGCGAGCGGCTCCTTTGCGCGGATGGAGATCGCGTCGCCGGGCCAGAAATGGATGAGCGACCACTTGAGCTTCCCGTCCTCGATGAGCAGTTCGTAGCCGCGGCTTGCGGCGTCCGTCCATGCCTTCGAGCGGTGGAGGACGACCGCACGCTCCTTTTTGTCCGGTGTCTTCACCCACAGCGCGACGCTGAACGCCTCACTGCTGCGAAAATTTCCGATCTGCAGATCCACGGGGTCGTCACCGGAGAACTGCACGGCCTGCCCGACCACGCCCGGCACCAGCTTGTTTTCACCCTTCAGGGTCGCGGGTTTCTTTTCGTCAAGGGCATTGGCGAGCTTGCCCTTTTCAATCGTATCGAAAGTGAAGCGGCCAATCTCGCCGGGCATCGCGACCTCCGCGGGCCGCGACTTCAGCCACAGTTCAAACGCCGCATGTTTCGAGTCGCGCAGCGCGGCGGTTTTCGTCTCTGCATCGGCGACTGCTCGCTGGAGCGAGGCGAGCTTTTCTTTTCCCGCCGCATCCAGGATCGGCACGGCAGGCGACGGCATGCTGGTCGTAAAAAACGCGTAGAGCCCGGCCTCGTCGATGTTCTGAAGGAACGCGGACAGCCCGTAGTATTCCTTCTGCGTGATCGGATCGAACTTGTGATCGTGGCAGCGCGAGCACTCGAACGTGAGCCCGAGGAACGCCGTCGCAAACGTCTGCACTCGGTCGGCCACATACTCGATGCGATATTCCTCCTCGACGCTGCCGCCCTCGCTCTCCTGCTGGTGCAGGCGGTTGAACGCCGTCGCGAGCACCTGATCATCGGTCGCATTCGGCAGCAGATCGCCCGCAACCTGCCAGGTGATGAACTTGTCGAACGGCAAGTTGCCGTTGAACGCGCGGATGACCCAGTCGCGCCACGGCCACATCTCCCGCTCCCGGTCCACCTGGAAGCCGTAGCTGTCCGCGTAGCGCGACACGTCGAGCCAGTCCACCGCCATGCGCTCGCCGAAGCGTGGCGACGCGAGCAGGCGGTCCACGAGCCGCTCGTAGGCACCGGGCGCAGTGTCCTTTTCAAAGTCCGCGATCTCCTGCGGCGTCGGCGGCAGCCCCGTGATGTCGAAACTCACGCGGCGGATGATAGTGTCGCGATCCGCCTCGGGCTGGAGCTTCAGTCCGCGCTGCGCGAGACCGGCAGAGACGCCAGTGTCGATCGGAGAATCCTCGCCAGGTTTTGTTGCCGTGATCGGCTTCAGCGGGATGAAAGCCCAGTGCAGCTCATACTCCGCGCCCTCGGCGATCCAGCGCTTGAGCATCGCGATTTCGGCGGGCGTGAGGCTTTCGAGCTTCGCCTTTGCCGGAGGCATGTGATCGTCCGGGTCCGTCGTCGAGATGCGCGCGATGATTTCGCTCTCGTCCGGCTTTCCGGGCACGATTGCGTGGATGCCGTCCCGCATTGTGATCGCGTCCTCGCGCACGTCGAGCCGGAGGCCCGAGTCGCGCTTGTTCTTGTCCGGCCCGTGGCAGTGAAAGCATTTGTCCGAGAGGATCGGCCGGATGTCGCGGTTGTAGCGGAGCTTCTCGGCACCATTTGCAGATGCAGCGCAAAGTCCCAATGCAAGCACGTGGGCGAACAGCGCGCCGGTGCGCAATGTGCGTGGAGTCGGGTGGAATTTGCGCATGTCTCGTAAGGCTGCAGGCTAGCTGCATCCAGTTCATTCCCATCGGACGTTGGACTTAGGATGTGGAGTAATATTCCCGGCTGGCGTGGAAGGTAGCCGTCTTCGGCTATAGCGACTGACCAGAGCCCGCCGGCCGTCA
>JBDSAR010000162.1:0-8271 GCA_039922035.1 Chthoniobacteraceae bacterium | reverse complement strand
TCGGCCAGCGCCGCGCGAACGGAAGGCTGCGTCCAGTCGGAGTCCGGCTCGTTTTGAAAATCCGGCGCCAGCCCTGGCTGCACGGCAGGTCTCTTGCGGCGCGATTCTGCAGACACCCTCTCGCGCTCATTCCATCCCTGCACGAAGCGCACACGCTGCCGCTCCCATTCAAGTGAGCCGGGACTCAAGACGAACATGTCGCGCAGGAAATTCTCCGGCGCGGTGTTCTCATCCAGCCGCCGCACGAGATACGCCATCGCGCTGAGAAAATCGCCGCGCTTCACCGCAGGCGCGTAGAGCAGCAGGCCGCCCGCGGCATCGCGCACCGCACGCGCCTGATGGTTCGCCATGCCTTCGAGCATTTCGATTTCCACAAACTGCGCGACGCCATGGTCCTCGCGCAACGTGAGCGCCAGCGCCACATCGAAAAGATTGTGACTCGCAACGCCCAACCGCACCGCCGCGGCATTCGCAGGCTCGCAGCCGTACTCGATCAGGCGGCGGAAATTCGCGTCAGTCTCCGCCTTTGATCCGTACGGCGCGGGATGCCAGCCGTGCAGTTCCGCCTCGACGGATTCCATCGCCAGGTTCGCGCCTTTCACGAGGCGAATCCTGATCGGCGCACCGCCGCCGGCCACGCGCGCACGCGCCCATTCCGTGATGTCGCGCTGCGCTGCGCACGAGTCGGGCAGATACGCCTGGAGCACGATGCCCGCAGAGAGATGGTGGAATTCCGGCTCATCAAGCACGCCACGAAATGCCGCGATCGTCAGCGCAAGGTCACGGTATTCCTCCTTGTCGAGGTTCACAAATTTGCCGCCTTGCGCAGCCGCGCGATACAGCTTGCGCAGCCGAACCTTGATTGCCGCGAGCGTCGCTTCCCAAGCGATCAGATTGATCTGACTGAAGATCGCCGAGATCTTCACCGAGACGCAGCTCACCGCCGGATCAGCGAGATGAGCGAGCACCGCACCGAGTCGCCGGGCAGCCTCCTCTTCGCCGAGCACCGCTTCGCCGAGGTGATTCAGATTGATGCGAAATCCCTCGTCCTTTCGCGTGGTCAGGTAGCGGTTCAGCGGCTCCTTTTCACCCGGCAGGATCACACGCGAACTGTCCGCACGCATCCTTGCCGCCACGGCCTTCATCACCACCGCGGGCACCACACGGCTTCCCGCCGCACCCGCGCGCATCAGCAGGCGATCCAGAAGCGACGGATACTGCGGCACACCGAACGCGTGAAACAATCCACGCCAGCGCCGCGCCTCGACCGTGGGATCGTGGCTGCGGAAAACCTGGTCCACCATTGCGAAGGTGAACGCCTTCCCGGCAGGGTCATCCATCATCCGCCCGAGCTTCGCGGCGTCCGCGCGCTCCGCCCGAGTTTGCTGGCCGAGCGCCGCAGTCAGGAGCCGCTCAGCGGTGGCAGCAGCGCGTTCACACATGTCGCCTTTCACTTCGCCCCGCACGGGCGGATGCGGACCGACTTTGGGCGCGCTTTCACTCATGCACGGACAATGCAGCGGACCGCCTCCGCAGTCATGACGAAATTCCCGCAGGACGACTCACAAGCGGCACACCAGCGCTGCTCAGCAGCACAGGTCCGCATCCAGTTCGCGCCAGCAATACCAGAGGCATCGCGGGAGATGGAATGGCCCCTTCCACATGCTGCCCTTCGCACGCGATGACACACTGCCGTCCCGCCGAAGCCAGCCATACCACTCGCCGTGCTCCGTGTCGGGGAAATGCGCGAAGCTCCACTCATGCACGAGTCGGTGCATCTCCGCGAATCGTGTTTCGCCGGTGAGCTTCCACGCGAGCAGCGTCGCGATGATCGCCTCATTGTGCGGCCACCAGAATTTCATGTCGTGCCAGTATTCCTGCACCGGCAGCCCGCGCAGGTCCGCGAAATAGAGCAGTCCGCCGTGCTCCGCGTCCCATCCGCGCTTCCACATCCAGTCGAGAATTACCGTGCCGAGTTTGATCAGCCGCCTGTCCTTGCGCAGCGCCCCTTCGTGCATCAGGAACCACGCACACTCGATGGCATGGCCGGGATTCAGCGTGCGACCATCCGCGTGATCGATCAGTTCGCGGTGCGGGCCGACGATTTCCATCAGCGCCTTGTGATCCGGCTTTAGAAAGTCGCGCTCGATCTCCGCGATGCTCGCATCAATCCACTCCGAGCAACTCCGCCCCGACACCGCGACGTCGCCGAGATTCGCGCGCAATTCCTGCGCGGTGGCGATGCATATCATATGCGCGGCGATGCCCTTCATCGGGCGCGTCGGTTCGTATTTCGGCAGCATCGCGCCGGGCTCGAATGAAAACCGCAGATACGTCGCGAAGCACTTCACCGCATCCTCCGCCGCGCGCGCATCGCCGCTCGCCTTGGCAAATGCCGCATGCCCGATGGCCGCAAACGATTCGCTGAAAACGTAGCGCCGCATCCGCAGCGGAAGCCCTTCGCGCGTCACGGAGAAATACATCTTCTCGTCGGGCCAGTCACGGTCATGGCAGTGCCGCCGCGAAAACTCCACGCAGCTCCGCGCCGCATCGAGCCACTCCGCGCGCGGCTCCACCGCGTTGAACAGCGTCGCGAACATCCACGCCGCACGGCCTTGGAACCACACCGACTTGTCCGTGTCCGTCACCGTCCCGTCGCGATCCAGCGTGGTGAAGATCCCGCCGTGCTCCGCGTCCATCCCGTGCTTCAGCCAGAAGGGAATCACATCGCCCAGCAGCGCATCGCGATATTGCGCGGCGAGCGCGGCCCGTCCTTCCGCCGTCATGAGGATCGGAGACGTGGTCATGCGATGCAATGGAAGCGATGCAACGGAAACCGCAGATGAACGCAAATGACCGCAGTTTCTCCTGACGACCATCTGCGACTATCTGGGATCATCTGCGGTTCCATTTTCACCCTGGCAACTTAACCGTGCACTTCTCCCGCGCGCTCAGCACCGCGCCATCCACGATCTGCTGGCCGATGCGCGAAATCTCCGGGGACAGCGGCCCGGTCAGCGGCGCACCGGTCGCGATGCAGTGGAGAAAGTACTCCACGGGATTCCGCTCCGGCGCGCGCAGCGGGTCGCATGGCACGTCGAATCCCTCCGGTTTTGCGCGCGTCTGCACGCGGACGATCGGCTCGTAGTCGTAGCAGCTTACCGTGCCGGCGCTGCCCCAGATCGCGAAGCCGCACTTCGGCTGCGGCTGATGCGCCCACGGATCGGTGAATGTCCCCCAACGCGTCTCGCATTTCGACAGGCCCGTCTCGTAGCGCACGACCACCACGCTGTGCTCGTCCACTTCGAGACCCGGCGGCACGTCAGCCACGCACGTCACTTCGAGTGGCACGCGCCCTCCCATGAACCACGTCCCGAGCGTCGTGCCGTAGCCGAGGTAGTCGAGCAGCGAGCCGCCTCCCGCGCTCTGCTGGTAAAACCAGCTTGCTGATTTTTCCGCCGCCGTCGGCTCCTTCCCGATCTTGTCCGCGCCGTGGCAGAGCGGGCCACGATTTCCGCCGTAGTGGTGAAAGCCGCGCACCTCGCCGATCACTCCCTCGTCGATGATCCGCTTCGCCGTCACCGCGCTCTCCGACCAGCGCAATGGCCAGTTGATCGCGAGCATCGTCCCCGTGGGCATCGCCGCGACCATCGCATCCACCTCCGCGAGCGAGGCGGCGAACGGTTTCTCCACGAGCACATGCACGCCGAATTTTGCGACACGCGCGACATACTCGCCGTGTTTCGCCGCAGCCGGGCAGAGGATCACCACATCGGGCCGCGCCTTTTCCATGCACTCTTCCACGTCGGTAAAAATGCGATCCTCGGGTATCGCAAAATTTCGCTGCGCCTCACGCATCCGCTCCGGCTGCGCGTCACAGATTCCCACGAGTTCCGCGTCCGGATGCTCATGCGTCATGCGCAACAGATCGCCCATGTGGAAGTGATCGAAGTTGATGCCGGCGATGCGAAATTTCTTGTTCATGATTCGGGGACGGTGGGAATTTGAACGGCGAGTAAACGCGAACCACCCGCAGCAATGGAAGCCCTGCGTAAGCGCCGAACTCCGCCACTCACGGTCGCTTCATGAAGTCCGCCTGCTTCTTGAAATACGCGAGCCACGCGCCGATGAGCCCCGCCACCATCTTCTTCTCCTTCGCCACCCCATACTCGGCGATCGTCTTCCCCCAGTAGAAACTCACGTAGCCTGCGGCGCGCGGTTTTGATCGCTTCAAAAAGTCATCCATCTCCTCGATGCTGCACGCGAGCGGGAAGGTCTCCTCGATCACCAGCGGCTTGCCGATGTCGTACACCGCCATCGCCGTCAGCGCCTCCTCCACGCCACCCTTTTTCGGATAAAGATGGATGCTGACGAAATCGAGCGCGGGGCTCACTTCCGGCGAGTAGAATACCGGCTTCGCCGCCGGCCAGACCTGCGCCCACGGGATGACCCCGACCGTGATCAGATGCCCGCGATCCTCCGCGCGAATCGCCGTGGTCAGCCGCTCCACCCAGGCCTTCGCGATCTCGATCGGCGTGCGCTTGCCCGGCTCCAGCGTGAGCCGCTGCACGAAGCATTTCCCGCCCAGTTCGCCGCTCAGCCACCCGTCCTCCTTCTTCCCGCCGATCACCGGCTCATTCATCAGGTCATAGCAAAACACCGCGTGCGAATCGCGGCACGTCTTCGCCACGGCGGACCAAAACCTCGCCTGCACCGCCCAGCGCGCACTTTCGTCAAGCGCGTCATACCACCTCGGCGTGTCGGCCTTGTGATAGCACCCGAGCCCGGTGATGTCCAAATACAGCCCCGTTTCCTCCGCCAGCGCCAGCAGCCGGCGCAGTTGCACGAGCGACTTCCCGTTCGGCGTGTCCGCGGCGCTCATGAATTTCCCCACCTGCAAATGGACGCGCACCACATTCGCCCCCAGTTCCTTCATCTCCCGAAAGTCCCCGCGCACCGTCTCCCATTCCGCATCCCAATAATCCTCCAGCAGCCGCCCATTCTCACCGTGGCTGTCGTGATCATAGTTCACACCCCACACACGGAACGCCCGCCCCGACTCCGCGAGCACGAAGGACTTCCCATCCGGAGCCACGCGCACGGCCTCCAGTGCACCAGCCTGATTCACTGCGGCAAACGCCAGCGAAAGCGCGGCGAGGACGGATGCGGCAATCGGGGAGGTTCGCATGACCGAGTCCATAATCCCGGCAGGCACCGATTGGCGAAGGGAATTTGTGATGGCAGGCACGAAGCGCTTCGCCGGGCAGATTGAAAATGCCCACCTTTTTTTCCACACGCAAACGTCCACCTTCCCGCGCGAATGATAGCACTCACCGGGACGGCGAGGAAACGGTTCGATGCGGTGCTGAAATACTTCGTCGTGCTGCGGAACTCGGGCCTGATCGTGGCGAGTCCCGGTCCGACCACCAGTAGCCGCCCACTCCATGCACTCGTCCCCCAAATTGCGCGTGATGGTGACGCCGACGGGGAAGACGATGGATTGCGGCTACTGTCTGGTGCGGTTATGAGTCGAGCCAACCACGGGCATCATCCCATGGAACCTGCTCGCGTGAACCCAAGCGCAAGTCGGTAGCTCACGGGATTTCACATCCTCACGCGGGATGCACCGCTAGTAAGTTGCCAAAGTGCGGAACTCAGAGCAGCGGGATTCGATTCTGACTGCCGGGGGCGCTATTTGGGATCGGGTTTCGGCGCGGGCGGCGGATTGATGATCGTCGTATTGTTCTCCACCTTCTTCTCCACCTTTGCGGGCGGATTGATGATGGTCGTGTTGTTCTCCACCTTCTTTTCCGGAGGAGTGACGACGGTCGTGTTTTTCTCGATTACTTTCTCCGTGGAAGGAGCGACCGGACGATTGTCGCATGCTGTGAGAAAACCGAGTGCTGCAATGGCGATGATAGCTGATTTCATGATTTATAGGTTATGGGTGTTCGCTGAGTGAGATTCGCAAATGCCCGAAGGAGCGGCCTTGTTTATCTCAGGAAACCTTTTGCAACGAAGGCCGTCGGACTCGGGAATCGGGGTCATGACGCCGCAGCCGGTGCTGCCGAATCCGGATCGGCGCGGGAAACGCGGCGTCACCTTTGCCAAGCCTCCACGCGCCTCGCCGGCCTGCAATCCGTCGCGCACGACGAGTTTCTCCGGGCTGCGATCCTCCATCACGGGCCTCTGCGAAAACGACCATGACGCAACGCCGGCAGGCTTGCACTGACGGGGTGAGCAGTGCGATTTCTCAGGCATGAGCACACCACGCATCCTCGCCTTCGGCGGCAGCCTTCGCCTTGATTCCTACAACCAAAAGCTCGCCGCCATCGCGGCGCAGGGCGCGCGGGAGGCGGGCGCGGAGGTGACGCTCGTCTCGCTGCGGGATTTTCCGATGCCGGTGTTTGACGAGGATCTCGAAAAGGCATCGGGGATGCCGGAGCAGGCGAAGCGGCTGAAGGATCTTTTCCGCATACACGACGGGCTCATCATTTCCGCGCCGGAATACAATTCGAGCATCACCGCGGTGCTGAAGAATGCGATCGACTGGGTGTCGCGCACGGAGAGCGAGGATGAGCCGCCGCTGGTGGCGTACACCGGCAAGACGGCGATCCTGTGCGCGGCATCGCCGGGCGCGCTCGGCGGCCTGCGCGGGCTGGTGCATGTGCGGGCGATCCTCGGAAATATCGGCGTGACGGTGCTGCCGGATCAGATCGCAGTGAGCAAGGCCTACGAGGCATTCGCCGCGGATGGCTCGCTGGTGAATGAGAAGCAGGCGGCGAGGGTGAAGGGCCTCGGCGCGCAGCTTGCGCGGCACCTTGGGAAGATGCTCGCATAGCGAATAATGCCGGGGCGGCACGCCCGCGATTGCCAGCAATGAAGCAAGCGGACATGCTCGCCGCAATGTCCGCCCCCCTGCCCCGCAAGCCGTGGTATCGCGTCCTGTACATCCAGGTGCTCATCGCGGTGGCGCTTGGAATCGTCGTCGGGCACTGGTGGCTCGCGATCGGGAAGGCAGTCGTGTGGAGCGGGATTTTCGGCGCGAAGTTTGCGTGGCCGAGCGTGAAGGACGCACTGCTGCCGCTCGGCGAGGGCTTTATCAAGCTCGTGAAGATGATGATCGCGCCGATTATATTCTGCACGGTCGTGCATGGCATCGCCTCGATGGGCGATTTGAAAAAACTTGGCCGCGTGGGGCTGAAGTCGCTCGCGTACTTCGAGGTCGTCTCGACACTCGCGCTCATCATCGGCCTCGTCGTGGTGAATGTGATGAAACCCGGCGCAGGTTTCAACTTTGACCCGGCGACGGCAGTCACAAAGACGACGCAGGATTTCTTGGAGAAGGCGCACGCGGTGAGCACGAAGGATTTCCTGCTGAGGATCATCCCGGACACTTTCCTCGGCGCATTCACCTCGGGCGAACTGCTGCAGGTGCTCCTCGTGTCGCTGCTCACGGCCTTTTCGCTCGTGGCGCTCGGCGGGAAG
Organism: Chthoniobacteraceae bacterium; assembly: GCA_039922035.1. Classification (GTDB taxonomy): domain Bacteria; phylum Verrucomicrobiota; class Verrucomicrobiia; order Chthoniobacterales; family Chthoniobacteraceae; genus SXWH01. Next base: position 783 of record JBDSAR010000162.1, on the reverse strand, counting down.
GCGCGGCCCATCCTCAACACAATCGAATACGGCTCGCAGCTTTTCTTCGGCGTGATGCGCATCGTGGTGAAAGCCGCGCCCATCGGTGCATTCGGCGCGATGGCGTACACCGTCGGCAGCTACGGATTCGAATCACTCGGCAAGCTGGTCGCGCTGATGCTCGGCTTCTACATCACCGCGGGAATATTCATCGTCGTCGTGCTCGGCGGAATCGCGCTGTGGTGCGGTGTCTCGATCTTCCGCTTCCTCGCCTACATCAAGGACGAGCTGCTGCTCGTGCTCGGCACGAGTTCCTCCGAGACCGCGCTGCCGGGGCTCATCGAGAAAATGCAGCGGCTGGGCTGCTCGCACTCGACCGTCGGCCTCGTCGTGCCGACGGGCTACAGCTTCAATCTCGACGGCACGAACATCTACATGGCGATGGCCGCGATCTTCCTCGCACAGGCGACGAACACGCCGCTCGATCTCGGCCAGCAAATCAGCCTGCTGCTCATCGCGATGATCACGTCGAAAGGCGCGAGCGGCGTGACGGGCGCGGGCTTTGTGACGCTCGCGGCGACGCTGGCTGCGGTGCCGGGCATCCCGATCGAATCACTCGCGCTGCTGCTCGGGATCGACCGCTTCATGAGCGAATGCCGGGCGCTGACGAATCTCATCGGCAACGGCGTGGCGACGGTGGTCGTGAGCCGCTGGGAAGGGGAGTTATCGCCCGAGACGCTGCGCGAAAATCTGGAGAAGCCGCACAGCCTCACCGAAGTCACGCCGCATCCCGCAAGCGCGGAG
>JBDSAR010000161.1:0-12007 GCA_039922035.1 Chthoniobacteraceae bacterium | reverse complement strand
CGGACTGCTGGTCGCTCGCGACGTCCGCGAGTTCGGGCAGGCTGCGCAGCTTTGCAAGGAGCTCCGGCGCCCAGTCGGTCAACTCCTTCTCGTCGGCGTCCTGCAGCGTGTATTGGAACTGCGTGCGACTCACGCGGCTGTCGATCTGCACGTCCTGCACCGCCTGCATGAAGAGCGAGATTCCCTCGGTGGTTTTCGTCGCCTCGCGAATGCGAGCGATGATCTGGCTCGCGTTCAGCGTGCGTTCGTCGCGCGGCTTCAGCGCGATGAGCAGGCGTCCCGTGTTCACCGTGGCGTTGATCGTTCCCGAGCCGACCACCGAGGTGACGCTCGCCACATCGGGATCACGCTGGACGATTTCGGAAATCGCGTGCTGGCGTTCGATCATCGCCTTGAATGAGATCGATTGTGCGGAGTCGGTGACGCCGACGATTAGCCCCGTGTCCTGCTGCGGCAGCAGACCTTTCGGCACGATGATGTAGAGCCACACCGTGAGCACGAGCGTCGCGACGGCGACCACCAGCGTGAAGAACTGGTGCCGCATCACCCACTTCAGCCCGCTCTCATAGGCCGCAAGCATCGAGTCGAACATCCGCTCCGTCCACCGATAGAAGCGGCCGTGCTTTTCCTCGCGCTGCGGCTTCAGCAGACGCGCGCACATCATCGGCGTGAGCGTGAGCGACACGACGGCAGAGACGGCCACGGCGACGCTGAGCGTAATCGCGAATTCGCGGAACAGCCGGCCGACGATGCCGGTCATGAAAAGCAGCGGGATGAAAACCGCGATGAGCGACACGCTGAGCGAGATGACGGTGAAGCCGATCTGCTTTGCGCCCTTCAGCGCCGCGTTCATCGGCGTCTCGCCCTTCTCGATGAAGCGCACGATGTTTTCGATCATCACGATCGCATCGTCCACGACGAAGCCCGTCGCGATGGTCAGCGCCATCAGTGAAAGATTATCCAGCGTGAAACCGGCGAGCTTCATCACGCCGAACGTCCCGATGATCGAAAGTGGCAGCGCGATGGCGGGGATCATCGTCGCCCAGAACGTCCGCAGGAAAACAAAGATGACCATCACCACGAGCGCGATGGTGAGCAGCAGCGTGAACTGCACGTCGTTCACCGACGCGCGGATGGTCGCCGTCCGGTCCGTGAGCACCTCCAGCTTCACGCTCTTCGGCAGCGCCAGGCGCAGCTTCGGCAGCATCGCCTTGATGCGGTCTGCGGTCTCGATGATGTTCGCGCTCGGCTGGCGCTGGATATCGAGGATGACTGCCGGCTTGCCGCCGACCCATGCGGCGAGGCGGACGTTTTCGACGTTGTCCACGACCTCCCCGAGATCGGCGAGGCGCACCGGCGCTCCGTTGCGATAGGCGACGATGATCGAGCGGTATTCGGCGGCGGTCTGAAGCTGATCGTTTGCGGCGATCGCGTACGACTGGCGCGGGCCGTCGAAGCTGCCTTTCGGTGCGTTGACGCTGTTTTGCAGGAGCGAGGTCCGCACGTCTTCCAGGCCGAGTCCGAGAGAGGAAAGCGCAGCCGGATTGATGCGCACGCGCACCGCGGGCTTCTGATTCCCCTCGATGCTCACGAGGCCGACGCCGGTGACTTCGCTGAGCTTTTGCGCGAGCACCGTGTCGGCGAAGTCGTTCACCTTCTCCAGCGGCAGCGAGTCCGACGTGAGCGACAGCGTGATGATCGCCGTGTCCGCCGGGTTGATTTTCGAATATACGGGCGGTCCCGGCATGTCTTTCGGCAGCACGCCGCCGGCCGCGTTCATGGCCGCCTGCACGTCCTGTGCGGCGGAGTCAATGTCGCGATCGAGCGTGAACTGCAGCGTGATCTGCGCGTTTCCAAACGAGCTGATCGAGTTCATCGAGGTGAGCCCGCTGATCTGTCCGAACTGCCGTTCGAGCGGCGTGGTTACGGACGATGCCATCACATCCGGGCTTGCGCCGGGATACTGCGCGGTGACCTGAATCGTGGGAAAATCCACGGGCGGCAGCGCGGAGACCGGCAGCAGGTAGTAGCCGAGCATGCCCATGAGGACCACGGCGACCATCAGGAGCGCCGTGGCGACGGGCCGGCGGATGAAAATTTCGGAGACGTTCAAACCAGTGATGCGCGGTGGGCGCGGTGGTTATTTTTTGAAAGAACCCGGCTTGGGTTTCTCGCCCGGTGCGCCGCTTGCACCCGGCGCTTCGCTTTTTGCCGAGCCATCGGAAAACTTCACCTTCGAGCCGGGCTGCAATTTATACTGGCCGTCCACCACAACGCGCTCTCCGGCTCTGAGTCCGTCATCGATCAATGCCTCGTCGCGCTCGATGCGTCCGACGGTCACGGGGCGCATCTCGACGGTGAGGTCGTCCTTGATCACGAATGCATACGCGCCATTCGGCCCGCGCTGGATGACGGACGCCGGAATGACGAGGCCCTGCTTGCGCACGGCGAGGAGCAGCCGTGCGTTGACGAACTGGCCCGGCCACAACTGGAGATCCCGGTTCGGGAACGTCGCCTTGAGGACGATCGTGCCGGTGGCAGTGTCGATCTGATTGTCGATCACTGTCAGTTTTCCGGAATCGAGCACGGTCTTGTTGTCGCGATCCACCGCGATGACTTCCAATTCCGCGCCGCGGTTTTTCTCCTTCTGAATGTCGCCGAGATTTTGCGCCGGCAGCGTGAAGACAAGGGAGACCGGCTGGAGTTGCGTGATGACCACGAGGCCTCGCGCGTCGGACGCGTGGACGACATTGCCCTGATCCACGAGCCGGATGCCCGTGCGTCCGGCGATGGGCGAGATCACAGTTGAATAGTCGAGCTGCACCTTCACGTTTTGGATGGCCGCCTCGTCCGCATTCACTGCCGCATCGAGCTGCGCCACGAGCGCCTTCTGGGTCTCGTATTGTTGCGGCGAGATCACTTTTTTCGCGATCAAGTCCGCGTTCCGTTCCAGATCGAGCCGCGCGTTGGCGAGCAGGGCTTCGTCCTGGGCCTTCTTCGCCTGCGCCTGGTGGAACTGTGCCCGGAACGGAGCATCGTCAATCTGCGCGAGCACGTCGCCAGCCTTCACATCCTGCCCCTCGGTGAAGCTCACTTTCTTCAGTTCGCCATCCACCCGCGCGCGCACGGTCACCGTGTTCAGCGCCTGCACGGTGCCGAGGCCGTCGAGGAAAATGGGCGCATCCTTTTGCATCACCGCGCCTGCGACCACCGGCACGGGGAATTGCTTTGCGCCATCCGGTCCGCCTCTGGCCGCGGCCGGCGAACGCAGGGCCCGGATGCCGTAGGCGGTGAGTGCGGCGAGGATGACGATGAGGATCGTATTGCGGACCCCATGGCCTTTGCGCCGCGGGCCTCCGCCGGAAGGCGTGAAGGCGGTCGCCAATGATGGCCGCTCACTCGCCGGCTTTGGATTTTGTGGTGAGTCCGGCACTGGTTCGAATACCTGCGACATAAATGTTGGAACGTTGGCGTGTGTTACAAGTTGCAAAATATGTAACGTGTCACTAACGTAATCTGGCTGGGTCAAAAATCATGGCACTTTCCGCAAAACGCAAGCCTGTCCGGGACGTTCGGAGGAAAATTCTCGAAATGGCGCGGGATCATCTGCGCCGCTTCGGTGAGCGGAAGATGACCATCGTGGAAATCGCGCGGTCGCTCGGGATGTCGCATGCGAACATCTACCGTTTCTTCAGTGGCAAGTCCGAGATCGTGGACGCTCTCATGGACGACTGGCTGGCCAAGGTGGAGTCGCTCCTGGCGCCGATCATCGAGCGTCGGGTTAGCGCGGCGGAACGCATTGAGGCCGTCATCCTTGAGCTTCACAAAAAGCGGAGGGAAAAACTCAGGACCGACGGGCGCTTTTACGAGGCGTTCCGCAGCCTCATCTCCACACGCCCCGATGCGATTAAGAAAAGGGATTGGAAGATCTTCGACGTGTTCCGAAAGCTGATCGCCGACGGTGTGCAGGCGGGGGAATTTCCTCCGCTCGACTGCGACGAGGCCGCCGGCGCGCTTGAGGATGCCACGGGCATATTTTTGCACCCGCTCACGATTCCCGCGATCCTGAACGAGTTGACCGAGAATCGCGTGCGCCGGGTAGTGCGTTACCTCCTTGTGGGATTCGGACGCTCTGGGCAGGCACCGGAAAAGAAGACTCCGCGACGTGTGTCGTTGCGTGTGCGCCGTTAGTCCTCGGCACCGGCTTTTCACTTGGGGGAATATTCCATGCAACGCCGCGTCGAACCCGAACTCCTGGACACCCTGCGCGCCGAGGATCCCGCAGCGCGGCGGAGTCGTCGTGAGCTGCGGATGATCAACGCCATCATGGGCAATCACCGGTGGCTCGCGCGCGAATTGCGGCGCAGCATCCGGCCTGGCTGGCGGGTGCTCGAACTCGGTGCAGGTGACGGTGCGTTTGGTGCTCAGCTCGTGGCCGGGGGCATCTGCGACCCTCGCCAGCTCATCGGCTTTGATCTCGCCCCGTGTCCTGATGCGTGGCCCGAGGAATCCAATTGGACGTGCGGCGACGTATTGAAAGGGAACATGCCTGAGGCCGAAATCGTAGTCGCAAATCTGTTCCTGCATCACTTCAGGCCCGAGGCTCTCGCGCAGCTCGGTGCGCGGCTGCCTACCAAATGTCGCATCCTCCTCGCGAACGAGCCGGCCCGGCGCAGGCTTCATCTCGTGCAGGGTGCGTTGCTTTCCGTGCTCGCGCTGCTGAGCCGGGTCACGAGGCACGACATGCGGGTCAGCATCGGTGCGGGTTTTCTTGGCGACGAACTTCCGGGCGCACTCGGGATCGGTGGTTGGAAATGCGAATCGTCCGCGACGTTTCTCGGCGCGCATCGCCTGCGTGCGGAGCGTCCATGAATCGCCCGCTCACCATCGCGGGCGGCGGCCTCGCCGGACTCTCGCTCGGCATCGCGCTGCGCTCGCGCGGGGTGCCGGTGAGGGTCGTCGAGGCCTCCAGCTATCCGCGCCATCGTGTCTGTGGCGAATTCATTTCCGGCATCGCCGATGCGGAGCTCGATGCACTCGGCATTCGCGATCTTTTTGCCAGCGCGCAGAGGCACACCAGCACGGCGTGGTTTGATGGCGAGCGCCCGATGTGGTCGCGCACGCTGCCGTCGCCTGCTTACGGGATCAGTCGCCATTTTCTCGATGCGGCGCTCGCCGATCGTTTTGTCGCGCTCGGTGGCGAACTGCGCTGCGGCGAGCGGTTCGAGGGTGCCGGCGAAGGCGTCGTCTGGGCCGCGGGCCGCCCGAAGCAGTCGTCGGACTGGCTCGGACTGAAGGCGCATTTCGACGGACTCGCGCTGTCCGCGGATTTGGAAATCCATTTGAATGACGGCGGCTATGTCGGGCTCACGCGGGTGGAGGACGGGCGGGTAAATGTGTGCGGCCTTTTCCGGCGTCGCGACGCTGTGGGTGGAGGCCATGCGCTCGTTGCGGCGACGCGTGACGCCGGTCTCGTGCGGCTCGCCGCGAGACTGGGCGCGGCACTGCCTGTCGAAGGATCGCTGAAAGGCGTGAGCCATTTTTCCCTCGGCTGGCAGCGTGAACGCGACGACGGGCGCGTCACACTCGGCGACTCTGCAGCGATGATTCCGCCCTTCACCGGGAACGGAATGACGATGGCCTTTCAAAGTGCGCTCGCCGCGACGGGGCCGCTCGTGCGCTGGAGCGAAGGTGGAGGGTGGAACGATAGCGCCGCAGAAATCCGTGTCGCGCACCGGCGGCTCTTCGCGCGCAGGCTCGGCTGGGCGCGTTTTTTTCAATCGGTGCTGCTGAACCGGTTCGGAAGAAAACTTGCGGTGATGATGCTTTCCAGCAGCGCGGTCCGATTTGAAACGCTCTATCGCAAAGTCCGCGGACACGCGATTCCCCAAGCATAATGTGATGAATGGACTACTGATGCCGCACCTCATGAATCTCGCCAGCATCGCCACCGCACTGCCCGAACGATCCTGGACGCAGCGGGAATGCTGGGATGATCTGCGGGATGCGCCTGCCGTGCGCGGACTGAAGCCGCGTTCGCGCGGCATCCTCGAAGGGGTCCTGCTCGGCGACAGCGGGATCGAGCGGCGACATTTTGCGGTGGAAAATGTCGGGGATGTTTTCGCCCGCAATGCGCAGGGGCTGAATGAGGCGTTTGAACTCGAGGCGGCGCGGCTGGGTTCGCGCGCACTGATGGCCGCGCTGGCGAAAGCGGATGTCGGCACGGTGGATGCGCTTTTTGTCTGCACCTGCACGGGCTACCTCTGCCCGGGGCTGAGCAGCCACATCGCGGAGTCAGTCGGTCTCTCGCCGTCGGTCGGCCTCATGGATCTGACAGGCGCGGGCTGCGGCGCGGCGATTCCTGCGATGCGTGCGGCGAGCAATCATCTGGCGGCGAATCCGGGCCACCGGGTTGCGGTCGTCGCCGTGGAGATTTGCTCCGCCGCATTTTATGTGGATGACGATCCGGGTGTGCTCATCAGCCTCGCTCTTTTCGGCGACGGTGCCGCTGCGGTGGTGCTCGATGGCAGGACGGATGGCGAATGGCGGCTGGGTGATTTTCGCTCGCTCCATCTTCCATCGGAACGGGAAAAAGTCCGTTTCGTGAACCGTGATGGGAAGCTCTGCAATCAGCTCCATCGCGCCGTGCCCGAGGTCGCGGCGCAGGCGGTGGCGGATCTGTATCCCGGTGCGAACGGCCACGCCGCGCCACAAATCATCAGCCACGCCGGCGGTCGCAATGTGCTGAGTGCGATTCGCACGAAGCTGCCGGGCCATGCGCTCGCGGACGCGGATGCGGTGCTCCGCGATTGCGGCAACATGAGCAGCCCGTCCGTGCTTTTCGCCGCCGAACGTGCGCTCGCGGGAAATGGCAGCACGCCGGACCATCTGTGGCTCGTGTCATTCGGTGCCGGGTTCGCCTGCCACTCGTGTTCGCTCGACCGTTCCGGCAGCCACTCGGGGTAGCCGTTTTTTCACCGCAGAAAAAAGGACGCCGGGATGAACCGGCGTCCTTTTTGTTTTCGGAATAAATCCTCGGATCGGTCAGCGCTGCACGCGCGCGGAGCCGCCTTTCGCGAAGGCTTTCACCTGCTCGACGGTCGCCATCGTGGTGTCGCCGGGGAAGGTCGTGAGCAGTGCGCCGTGCGCCCAGCCGAGTTTCACGGCTTCCTCCTCGGACGCGCCGGTGAGCAGGCCGTAGAAGAAGCCCGAGGCGTAGCCGTCGCCGCCGCCGATACGGCAGATGACGTCGAGTTCGCAGGTCGGCGACTGGTAGGTCTTGCCGTCAATCCATGCGACGGCGCCCCACGAGTGGCGGTTCGTCGAGTGGACTTCCCGCAGCGTGGTCGCGACGACTTTCACGTTCGGAAATTTCTTCACGGCCTTTTCGATCACCGAGAAAAATGCGGATGGATCGAGCTTGCCGCTGGATTCGACATCCTGACCTTCGATGCCGAGGCCCTTCTGCAAATCTTCCTCGTTGCCGACGAGCACGTCCACATGCTCGACGATGCGCGCGAGGGTCTCGACGGCCTTCGAGTGGCCGCCCCAGATGTCCCAGAGCTTCTGGCGATAATTCAAATCGAATGACGTGACCGCGCCGGATGCCTTCGCGGCTTTCATCGCCTCGATGATCACTTCGCCGGTCGTGTCGGAGAGTGCGGCGAAAATTCCGCCCGAGTGAAACCAGCGCACGCCTGCGCCGAAGATCGCCTTCCAGTCAAAGTCGCCGGGCTTGAGCTGGCCCGCGGCCTCGTTACTGCGGTTGTAGAAAACGACCGGTGCGCGTACGCCCTGGCCGCGATCAGAATACACGGTCGCCATGTTCGGCCCGCGCACGCCGTCGTGCTTGAATTTCTTGTAGAACGGCTTCACGCCCATCGCGCGCACGCGCTCATTGATCAGGTCGCCGATTGGATAGTCCACCATCGCGCTCGCCACGCCGGTGTTCAGCCGGAAGCAGTCGGAGAGATTTGCCGCGCAGTTGAATTCGCCGCCGCTCACGTGGATGTCGCAGTGCGATGCCTTGCGGAAAGGAATGATGCCCGGGTCGAGGCGATGCACGAGTGCGCCGAGCGAAAGGAAGTCGAGTGCGCCTTTTTCAGGAATGTTGAGACCGTATTTCATGAGGTGTGTTTTTGGGTTTTGTGAAAGGGGCGGGGATTTCAGCAACGGGAAGGGTGCGTGGCAAGAAGTTCGCGGGACGCGAACGCGATCGCCGACGGGGAACTCACTCGTCCACCTTGGCGTGCCCGGCGGTCTGCTGCCGGATGTCCGCGAGGATCGCGTCGAGGGCCGTCGGCTCGTATTTTGCGTCGTCGAGAACGAAGCGGCCTTTCGCACCGTCAATCGAATAGGACACGGTCGCGAGGCCCTTCGCCTTCCATTTTCTCAAATCCAGATCCGTGATGTTGCCATAGGTCACGCGTTTTCCGGACGGAGTGATGACCGCGTCGGCCTCGGAGCGGATGAACGCCTTCTTCGCGCGCAGCCAGTAGATGAGGCTGAAAATGCCGATCGCACCCGCGATGCCGGAACAGACGTACTGTTCGATGATCTTTGGTCGGCCGAGGTATTTATGAGGCGGCTCGGTCGTCCATTTCTTTTCGGCGCAGAGTTTTTCCCAAGGCACCGGTGCATCGGTGCTCCATCCCCGCGACTTGCAGAGCTCCTGCCACTCGTCGGGCTTGTCCTTCAGCTCCTTGTATTTCATCGCCCGCTCATGGGCCTCGAAACGCTTGTCGCTGCGCGGGTAGCCGATGAGGCCGTCCCAGAGAAAATAGAGTGAAAAGCCGAGCAGAAAGACTGGGATGAGCCCCTTTTGCTGGATCCAAGTTTTCATGACGCGCGCTTCGGCTGGCATTTCCCGGAAAGTGTCCGGCCCCGGCGGGGATGGGAAGCCGGAAATGCCGCTGGAGAATTTCCTGCTTTCTTCACGCCGCCTTTGCGGGTCAACGTCGCGCCCGACATGGCAGAGCCGCTCATCCTCGCACTCGACATTGGCACTTCGTCCTGCCGTGCAGCCTTGTTCGACATCACGGCGCGACGTGCCGGCCCGGCGGCGACGCAGCATGACTACCCGCTGCTCACCTCCCGCGACGGCATGGCGGAAATCGAGCCCGGCGCGATGCTCGGCGCGGTGCGCGGCTGCATCACAGAAGTCCTCCACGGCCGTCGTGCGGATGCGATCCTGCGCGGGCGGCCCATCGCCGGCATCGGCGTGTCGTGCCTCTGGCACAGCATGGTCGGCTGCACGGAGAAGGGGGAGGCCATCACACGCATCATGACGGCGGACGACTCGCGCTGCCGCGAAGCCGCCGAGGTGCTGCGGAAAAGATTCGATGAGCGGAAAGTCCACGCGCGCACGGGCTGCATGTTGCGCCCGGATTTCTGGCCCGCGAAAATGGCGTGGCTGCAGCGCATCGAGGCGCGGCTCTTCGCGCGGGTGCGGCAATGGATGTCGCCCGCCGAGTGGCTCCAGCTCCGGCTCGCAGGCGATGCGAACTGCGCGATCGGGATGGCGACGGGCACCGGGCTTTTCGATCCCGCTGCGGTGAAATGGGACGCTGGAATGCTCAAGTCCGCCGAGCTTGCGCCGGAGAACTTGCGCCCGCTCAGCGACGCTCCCGCGTCCGTCGGCGGGGCGCTTGCGCAGGAATTTCCCGAGCTGCGCGGTGTGCCGTGGTTTCCCGGAATCGGCGACGGGGTCGCGGGCACCCTCGGCCTCGGCGCGGCACGCGCGGGCCATGCGGCGATCCAATTCGGCGGTGCCGCGGCAATCCGCGTCGCGCGCGATGGTCTGCCGGCTGCGCCGTTCGGCATGGGCTGCTTTCGCGTGGATGCCGCGCGGCATTTTGTGGACGCCACGGTAAGCAACGGCGGAAATCTCCGCACGTGGTGCATGCGCGAACTGCGCCTCACCGACGGTCCCGGACTCGAGGCCGCACTCGCCGCGCGCCCCGGCCCGCAGCATGGCCTGGTCGTCCTCCCTTCGTGGAATGGCGAGCGCTCGCCAAGTTGGGACGACGATGCGCGGGGAACGATCCACGGCATCCGGCAGAGTACGACCGCACTCGATATTTTGCAGGCCGTCACCGAGGCGAAATATCACCGCATCGCACGCGCGCTGGAGGTGTTTGGCGAAAATGGAAACGGCATGCCGAAACTGATCGTCAACGGCGCGATCACGAAATCCGCAAGCTGCATCGAGCGGCTGGCGAACGTCCTCGGGCACGCCGTCTATCCGTGCGACGAGCCGGAGCCGTGCATGCGTGGCGCGGCCGTCTTCGCGCTCGAAAAACTCGGCTATCCGGTGCCCGTGCAAAAGCTCGTGAATCCCGTGAAGCCGCGCAAGGCCGCCGCGCACGAATACGCGGATGCTCGCGCAAGGCAGCGGCGGATCGAGGAGCTGCTTGCATCGTAGCGCAGCTCTCCTGGGCTGCGCGCTTCGGTTCTCGCGAGCGCAAAAAAACGCGCAGCTCTGGAGGGCTGCGCCACAGGATTTTCAATGCAGCATCGGGAGCGGGTTCGGCTCGCGGATGAGCTGCGCGTCGAGATCGAGGAAGAAATCCAGCCGCCGGTCGGCCTCGGCTTCGTCAATGTGCCGCGCCATGATCAGGTACGTCGCATAATGATTGCCTTCGCTCTCGACGAGGCTCCCGTAGAAATCCGCGAGGCCGGGATCGAGATCGCGCACGCCCTCTGCGAGGATCTGGAATTTCTCGCACGAGCGTCCCTCGATCAGCGCGCAGGCGACGAGGTGATCGATCACCTGCTGCTTCCGGCCTTTCCGCACCTGCGTCATCATGCCGGAAATCCACGGGCTCTTTTTTGCGGGGCCAAACTTGATGCCCCGTTCGCGCAGGAGCTGGAGGACAAGCTCGAAGTGCTGCAGTTCCTCGATGGCAATCGCGTTCAGTTCCGAGACCTGATCGAACAGCTCGTCATATTTTTCCATGTTCAGCGCGGAGGACGCGGCCTTGCGCTCAAGGTGCGCGTGATCCACGAGCACCGCGCCGAGATCGGAACGGATTTTCGGCAGCCAGAGGTCAGGGATTTTTTCACGCCACAGAAGCATGGGGGTCATTTACCGTGCGACGGGTCGCCGTGCAATGGAGCGCCGCGCGTCCCGCCGGCCACCCTGCTCCACGCGCAGCGTCACTTCCGAGTGTCGTTCGCGCGCAGGGGAGAATGGCGCTCCATCAGTTCAGCGTTGGATCGTCGGGCGCTTCGGCGACCATTTTGAACCACGGGCCGAAGCCGCTGGTCAGTTCACGCCACACGAGCGGGGCGCGGGAAAGTTCGAGCACGTCCGCATCGTCCGCCTTGCGCACGAGCCACGAGCGCTGCGCGAGTTCCGCATCGAGCTGCCCGGCGGACCAGCCCGCGTAGCCGGCAAATGCACGTACGGTGTGGTGCTGTTTCGCCGCGAGATTTTCCGCCTCTTCCAGCGCGATGTGGTGGCGGCATTCGAGCACATGCGTCTGCGGATGCCAGCGGAATGCCGCAAGGATGAGCTGGTCCGCGCCGACGGGGCCGCCGCTGAGCACCGGCACGCGCGCAAGGTGGCCGAGCGGCTTGTTGCCGAGCAGATCGCCCACGACGCGCCCGGTCGGGCGGTTCAGGATGAGGCCGAAGCTGCCATCCGTCGGCGAATGGTCGGGCAGGATGATGACGGTGCGGCGAAAATTTGCATCCAGCAGGCCGGGATGCGAGATGAGGAAACTTCCCGCGAGGGTGGCTGGCGTGTAGTCCGGATCGCGCACGACCACATGATACCCGGCGGAAGCCCGGTGTCGAGATCGGCGCCTCAGTGCGGTCCAGTTTTCCCGGCCTTCAGGAAAAATTCCAGGAAGCCGCACATCTGCTCCATCGCCTCGGGGGTCGGGCCGTGGCCGTCGCGGTGCGTCATCGCCACGCGGTTCGGCACGCCGAGCATTTCGTAAAGTGCGCGCGTGTGGTTCAGCGCGCGCCAGTGCCACGGGACATCCTCCGAGCCGCCGGAGAC
>JBDSAR010000160.1:0-2383 GCA_039922035.1 Chthoniobacteraceae bacterium | reverse complement strand
CGGGAAAAGCACGCTACTCAGCCTGCTGCTGCGGTTCTACGATCCCTCTGCCGGCCAGGTGCTCATCGACGGCGAGGACATCCACCACGTCACCAAAAAATCCCTGCGCACGCAGATCGGCATGGTGCTGCAGGACACGCTGCTTTTCTCCACGACCGTGAAGGAAAATATCGCCTACGGCCGGCCGGGCGCGACGGAGGCGGAGATCGTCGAGGCGGCGAAGAAGGCGCAGGCCTACGAGTTCATCATGCAAATGCCGGCGGGCTTCGATTCGCTCGTCGGCGAACGCGGCGGGCACCTCAGCGTCGGCCAGCGGCAGCGGCTCGGCATCGCGCGGGCATTCTTGAAAAACGCGCCGATCCTCATTCTCGACGAGCCGACCAGCGCGCTTGACCCGACCACCGAGGCCGCAATCATGGCCACGCTCGAAGAACTCATGCGCGGACGCACGACGCTTATCATCACGCACCGCATCGCCACCGTGCATCGCGTGGACAAGATCGTCGTGCTCGGCGACGGCACCGTTTTGGAAGAAGGCAAAGGCCCTGAACTTGTCACGCGAGGCGGCCGCTACGCGCAGCTTTATCGCTCGGCGAATCTCGGCTGAACCGCTCGCGGCGGCACAACGTAGGCGAGGTTTGAAATCTCGCGCGGAGACGGAAGGCATTCGCTCCAGTAATCGTATTTCACATCGCGCCCCGCGTTGTTAGCTTCGCGCCGTGTCCACCCGCTTTCCGAAAACTTTCCGCCTCCGCCAGAAGTTCGAGCGTCCGCTGGTCGCGGATGTGGCGGCGGCTGTGCGTGAGGAGTTCATGCGCATCGGCGTGGCGCAGCGCGTGCAGCGGGGGCAGAGCGTCGCGATCACGGCGGGCAGCCGCGGCATCGCGAACATCGCGGCGATCCTGCAGGCGACGGTGGATTTTTTCCGCGCAGCGGGAGCGGAGCCTTTCATCGTCGCGGCGATGGGGAGCCACGGCGGTGGCACGCCGGACGGGCAACGCGCGATTCTCCGCAACTACGGCATCACCGAGGAATCCTGCGGCTGCCCCGTGCTCACGCGGATGGAGACGGAGGTGATCGATCACACGGCGGAGGGCATCCCGGTCCACTTTGGCTGCGACGCGATGGCGGCGGATCACGTCGTGGTGGTGGGGCGCGTGAAACCGCACACGGAGCTGTTTGGCGATCACCAGAGCGGGCTGATGAAGATGCTGCTCATCGGCCTCGGGAAGCACGAGGGCGCGAAGATTTACCACCGCGCGTTTGTCGATCACCCATTCGATCACATCGTCCGCAGCGTGGGCCGGCGCGTGATCGAGAAGGGGCGCATCCTCGCCGGCCTCGGCATCGTGGAGAATGCCTGCGACGAGACCGGACTGATCCGCGCGATGCTGCCGCACGAAATCGAAGCGCAGGACAGCGAACTGCTCGCGCTCTCGACCCGCTGGCTGCCGCGCCTGCCATTTGATCATGCGGACCTCCTGCTCGTGGATGAGATCGGCAAGGAAATTTCCGGCTGCGGCATGGACACGAATGTGATCGGCCGAAAGCGCCACGAGCACGGGGCTGGCGAGGGTGAGTTTCCAAAAATCAAGCGGATCGCCGTGCGGAGTCTCACGGAGCAGACACACGGAAATGCAACGGGGTTGGGAAAGTGCGAGTTTTGCCTCACGCGCGTGGTCGAGGCGATGGACAAGCGTGTCACTTACATCAACGTCGCAACCGCATGCCACCCGCAGGTGGGGATGATTCCGCCGCACTACGACAACGACCGCGAGTTGCTGGATGTCTCGCTCGCGACCATCGGCCTGACCGAACCACCGCACGCGAAGTTGCTCTGGATCCAAAACACGCTGCACGTCGAGGAAGTCGAGTGCGGTGAGGCTTATCTGCCGCTGGCGCGCGAACGGAGCGACGTGGAAATCCTCACCGATCCGCGCCCGCTGCCCTTCGATGAGCACGGGATGCTCCCGCGCACGATGGGCCACTAACCTGCTGCTTTTGATTTTCCATCCGCCGGCCACTGCAACTGTTCCACCGGGCCGACGAGGAAGGCGTATGCGGCGGCGCCGATGAGAACCACGACCGAGCAGACGGCGAAGGCCCAGAAGAATTGCCCGGTCTTCTCGACGACAAATCCCGTGATCGCGGGGGCCGCAATTCCGGCCATGTTTGCGAGGCAGTTTTGCAAGCCCGTCCATTTTCCCGCCGCGAGCGGCCCGGCGATGGTCTGCGGGATCGCCCAGTGGCTTGATGCGAAGACGCCGTAGGCGACGCACGCGAACATCAGGCACGCCATCGAGGCCCAAGCGCCATGCACCACGGTCACCGTCACCACGGTCGTCGCGAGGCTGAGCCCGGTGATCACGCAGGTCTTGCGCAC
>JBDSAR010000159.1:0-8034 GCA_039922035.1 Chthoniobacteraceae bacterium | reverse complement strand
TCGCCGAGCGCGGTGTAGAACGCGAGCGGGCGATTCGCCATGTTGAGTCGGTTGTCCCACGCGGCCTGATCTTTCACCACGGCGATGATGCGTTCCTTCATGGCTGCCGTGCCCTTCGGCACCGTTCGCGACGGCTGCCGGCTCGGGGCTGCACTGGCGAGGATTCTTTCCAATTCGGAAATGACCCGCATGCCTCGCTCCTTGTCCTCGGCTTTGCCGGCCCAGACTTCCCGCCCAAGGATCGCGCGCGCATCGCCGATCGCCTTCCGCACCTGCGGCGTGTTCTCGGATTTGATGGCGAGCGCCAGATCCCGCAGCTCCTCCGCGCCGAGATTCTTCCGGAACCGCTCGACGCGTTCCTTGTCAAAATCGGCGCCGAGATTCTTCCTCACATCCTCAAGGTAGAGGACTGCCGTGTCGGCCAGGTTGTTCAGCGCGTCGCGGCACGCCTCCACGTCCTTCTGCAACTGGCCGGTCGCGCTGCTGGGCGAGGCCGGGGCGGACGCCAGACCGATGCTCTCAAACTCCGCCTGCAGCTTCTCGATTTCCGCCATCCGCTTCTGCTTCTCCTTCCATGCCTCGTTGACGGTCGCGTCGCGCCGGATAATCGCGATTTTGATCGGCTCCCTGGCCTTTTCAAACGGCATCGCGCCGACCTCGATGTTTGCGGGGCGTTGCTGCGGTGCGTCCTTCCAGGCAAAGGAAAGCGACACCTCCACGTCGCGCGTGAGCGGGGCTTTCTCGGATGGCGAGCAGCCGAGCAATGCGAATGAAGCGAGGCATGGCGCGAGCCCGCGTATTGCCTGGGTAAAACCTGTCCTCATACGAGTTCCCGTGTCTCTCCCGAAGCCCCGCGTGTCAATCTTCAAGATGCGTTACAGGCCGGGGATGTGGGCGGGCAGTTTCGAGGGCTTGGCCGGGCTGCCGTTGCTGCCCATGAATTCATCGATCTTCGTCCGCACCACATTCCCTGCGACGCCGAAATTCAGCCCCACCGTCCGCTGGCGCTCGCCGCCGAAGAACCCGATGCAGCTCACCGCGACCAGCTTGCCCGCGAGATCCACGATCGGCCCGCCGCTGTTGCCGGGGTTGATGGCCACATCGGTCTGCACGAGGTCCGGGATTTCCTCGCCACCGAGCCGGATCGTCCGGGCGCGGGCGCTCAGGATTCCGCGGGTGACGGACATGCCGAGGCGCTTCGGGTTCCCGATGGCAAAGACGGATTGGCCGAGGAGATTCGGCGAAAGATCATCCAGGCGGATGAACGTGAACGGCTCCTTTGCCGTCACTTTCAGCAGGGCGAGATCGCGCTTCGCATCGGCCTTGATGAGCCGTGCCGCGAACGTCTTTCCGTCCTGTGTGGTCACGGCGATGCCGTTTCTGGGCGCCTCGCGCACGACGTGTTCGTTCGTCACCACAAAGCCGTCTGCCGAGGTGAAAAACCCGCTGCCCGTCCCGAGTGTCCTTCGATCATCCGTGCCCGCGCCCAGCAGATCGTCGAACAGATTGTCCACGGCATTCCGGCCGGTGCGGGCATCGCTTTCGATCGTGATGCAGACCACGGCCGGGATGACTTTCTGCAGCATCCGCACCGAGGGTTCGTTCGTCGGCGAGTCCTGCGCATTCGCGGTGAAAATCCCGCGCCACAAAAGGACCGCGGCGGCCAATGCTCCGAGGGTGCGATTCATGGCTGGCAGTAAGCCCGTGCCTCGCGAGGCATCAAGAAGGAAACTGCCGCACGCGGCTGGCTCGTGTGCGCCGTCAGGGCGAGCGATTCACCGCGCTGAGCACGGCCTTGATCGCGGCGAGCTCGACGTTCGTGTCCACGCCTGCGCCCCATTTTTTCCGGCCATCGGCGAGCTTGATCTGGATGTACGCGATCGCGCTCGCCTCGGTGCCGGCGCTCAGGGCGTGCTGCTTGAAGTCCGCAACCGCAAAGGGCGCGACTCCCGCACCGTGCAGCGCGTGGACGAATGCGGCGATCGGGCCGTTGCCTTCGCCGATGAGCTTCACATCGGCACCGGACTTTCGCGCGGAGGCGCGGCAGGAGAATGTTCCATCCACGCCATCCGCGTGGAAGTGGATGAGTTCCCACGGCTCGTCGCGCTCGACGTATTCGTTCCAGAACATCGCCTTGAGCTCCGTCGCTGTGACCTCGCGCCCAAGTGCATCCACGGCGTCGTTCGCGATCGGACCGAATTCCCGCTGCATGTCCTTCGGCAGCTCAATGCCAAATTCACTCTCGAGCAGGTAGGCCACCCCGCCCTTGCCGCTCTGTGAATTCACTCGGATCACCTCGCGATATTCGCGCCCGATGTCGCTCGGATCGATCGTGAGATACGGCACGTCCCAGTGGGAGTTGAGAGTTGAGGGTTGAGCGTTGGGAGATCTTTTCTCCCACTCGCTGAGCCCCTTCTTGATCGCATCCTGATGCGACCCGCTGAACGCCGTGAACACGAGTTCGCCCGAGTACGGATGCCGCGCAGGCACCGTCATGCCCGTGCAGCGCTCGTAGATTTCGCGCAGCCGATTCAGGTCGGAAAAATCGAGGCCTGGCGCGATGCCGTGCATGTAGCAGTTCATCGCCACGGCGACGATGTCGAGATTGCCCGTGCGCTCGCCATTTCCGAAGAGCGTACCCTCGACACGATCCGCGCCGGCGAGCAGGCCGAGTTCCGTCGCGGCGATGCCCGTGCCGCGGTCATTGTGCGTGTGCAGCGAGACGATCAGCGAATCGCGGTTGCGGAGGTTCGTGCACATCCACTCGATCTGATCGGCATACACATTTGGCATCGCGACCTCGACGGTGTCGGGCAGGTTCAGGATCATCGGGCGCTGCGGCGTCGGCTGCCACACGTCCATCACCGCCTCGCTGATCTCCTTCGCAAATTCCACCTCCGTCGCGCTGAAGCTTTCGGGCGAATACTGCAGCCGCACGTCCGTCCCCGCGAGCCGGTGCACGCGATCCTTGATCATCTGCGCACCGCGGACCGCCATCTTGAGGACGTCCGGTTTTTCCAATCCAAAGACCACGCGGCGCTGCGCGGGCGACGTGGAATTGTAGAGGTGAATGATGCAGCGCTTCGCCCCGATGAGCGACTCGACCGTGCGCTCGATGAGTTCCTCGCGCGCCTGCACGAGCACCTGCACCGTCACATCATCCGGGATGTGCCCGCGCTCGATCAGCGTGCGGTTGAACGCAAACTCTGTGTTCGAAGCCGCGGGGAAGCCGATTTCGATTTCCTTGAAGCCGCACTTCACCAGCGCGTGGAAAAGTTCAAGTTTCTGCGCGACATTCATCGGCACCGCGAGCGCCTGGTTGCCGTCGCGGAGATCCACGGAGCACCAGATGGGCGGTTTTTTCAGCGTGCGCGAAGGCCACTGCCGGTCGGGCAGGGCGATCGGCGGATATGCGCGATATTTCGAGGAAGGATTGGAAAGCATGGGTGTGAGATTTTGAAATGGGCGGAGAGCAGGTGCAGCCAGTCATTTCCGCCGCCCGGAGGAAGTGCCAGCCGAATACGCAAAATGGCTCCCCGGCAGGGTGCCAGCGAAGGCACCGGTCAGTTGCCGGGGAGCAGCGTAAGTCGGCTGTTCAGCAGGAAAATCACGCCCCGATAAAAGCAGGTGCGCCAGCGAAGGCAAGGGCGCGCAGGGGCCTGATTTGGGAATCCGTGAAACCATGAGGACGATGATCCAGTGCAAAGGCAAGGAGTGCTCGCCTGCGCTTCCCCCGAATTCAAGGCCTCCAGATTCAAGAACGGAAACCACCCGAGGGCGCGTCTGGCCTCGGGCACCTTGCGTCCGCCGAGGCCGCGCAAGGCGGACGGCGGCGGTCCGCCGTGTGAGATTTCCGTCGTTCCTGCCGAACGAAAAGCCATCGCGCTTATTACCGAAACTTTATAAAAAAAATGTTGCCGCACTCCGTCGTTTCAGTGATTCTCGCAGAACTGAACAGGGGAGAAATCCCTGCTTCCCCCTCAACCGCTTAGAAAAACCAGAACTCTCAATTCCGATGAAAACGAACACATCGCTCCTCCGTCACCTCTCAGCCACCGCAGCGCTCGTCCTTGCAGCAGCGTCTCAGATGTCATTCGCACAGACGACCGCCACCACTGATCCGGTCGGTTTCGTGACGCTGACCATAGCCGGCGGTGGCACGCCGAACAATCCAAAGCTGACGTTGGTCTCGCCGACTTTGACCCAACCGATCGCATGGCAGGGTATCATTTCTGGAATTACCGGAAATACTATCTCGGTCGCGAACAATCCTTGGACGGTCGACCAATTCAACGGAGCCGTCAACGGGCTTCACTACGTGGAGATCATTTCCCTTACGACGCCGACAAAGTCCGGCGCATTGTCGGATATCACCGGAACCACTACGGGATCTGTGACGACTTTTGACAATCTAACTGCTTACGCAGTGGTTGGGGACACCATCAAGATTCGGAAACACGTAACCATCGGTTCCCTCTTCGGAGTGACAAATTCCGCAGGATTGCTCGCAACTAATGATCCGACAACCGCTGACGAAGTGTTCATCTACGACGGTTCAAGTTCTGTTCCCTATTTTTACTATACGGGTGACGTCAGTAGCCCGGCCGGTTGGTATGATTCCGCATTTAGTCTTAACCCCGGAGACGCTGCCAAAGTTGACATCGGACCCCATCAAGGAGTGGTGATTAAGCGGAAGGCAAGTGCTTCTGTGACCATGCTCGCGCAAGGTGCAGTGAAGACTGGAAACACAATTTTCCCGGTCACAAACGGCCTGAACGTTCTTGGAACTGTCTCCGCAAAAGGATTGACTCTTGGGGGAAGTGGCCTTTTTACGAATAACCCGGCCACTGGGGTGAAGGCGACAGACGATCCGACTACCGCTGACGAAGTTCTGATTTATACGGCGACCGGACCGACACCTTATTTTTATTACACCGGGGACGTGAGTAGCCCGGCCGGCTGGTATGACTCTGCATTTACCTTTGCGGCCGATTTGGTGGCTATTGCCCCCGGGACTGCGTTTGTTTTAAAGCGCAAGGGTGGCGGTTCTTTCAACTGGACCTTGCCTTCTCCAAGTTCGTTCTAGTTCGACGGCGTTTCCGAGGCGATTCTGCCCCAAAACGGCTCGAAACTCATGAGAAAATCTATCTTACTTCTTGGCGTGGCTTGTATCGCGTGGCATTCCGTCGCCAGTGCCACCAGTGTAACATTCACCGCTGCCGGATCCCAGCGACTTGTGGAGAGTTCGACGGGGACGCTGCTCACGAATTTAAATGCATTTGTTTGGCTGGGAAACTTCACGACGGAATCATTTACATTCAATTCGGCGGCAAGTATCGCGTCGAATGTCGCAGCAATCAAAGCAGCCGGGGGTTGGAGGCAGTTTGGGTTTGATTCCACAGGTGATGTCAATGAGGCGGACGTATTTTCGTTAGGCGTTACCAATGCATCGAAAATATCGGGTACGATTACAGACATCAATTCGCCCGGCGCCGATTACTTCGGTAAGCTGTCTCCGGTCAACACCAGCAAAGCCTATCTTTGGATATTCAAGGGAACCTCACTTCTGGACGCAACAGAAATGGGCATTTTTCGATCCCCTGACGCCGGTATCCCTTGGGCGTTCCCGGCCAACGGAGGAGGTATTGGCGATGCAGTGACGCTCAGCGACACCTCCGTCACAGCACCTAACATCTCTGCATTCGGAGCCGGTTCGGCAACCTCAACGCGGCTTATCCTTTCGGCTGCATCTGCTGTAGTTCCGGTTCCCGAACCCTCGACTTTCGTCTTTGGAGTGTCTCTCTGTATTGCCGCGACATCTCTGCGCCGCCGCCGCAATCAATAAAGCCTACGTGATTTCTTATTAAGTCTAAACAACAATGAAAACACTCATCCTAACAGCCGGCATCGCATTCCTCACATTGCCGCATGCGGGTGCCACCAGCGTCACGTTTACCGCCGCGGGTGCCCAGCGTCTCGTGGAAGCGGCGGATCTTACTCTACTCAACAATACGAATACCTTCGTATGGGTGGGCAATTTCACGACCGAATTATTTGGTGCCTCCACATTCAATCCGCTGTTGAGTATTTCAGCGAATGTGACGGCAATGAAGGCAGCAGGCGGTTGGAGGCAGTTTGGATTTGATTCCACCGGGACGGTGCAAGAGGCAACCACCTTTACTTTAGGTGTGGCCTCAACATCTAAATTATCTGGGACGGTTACGGATACCCTCGCTGGTGCCGATTACTTCGGCAAAGCTGCTCCCATCGACACTCGGAACCTTTACCTTTGGATATTTAGATACTCAGGTTCAGCCACTGTCGCGAACGCGACGGAGATGGGTATTTTCCGATCCACAGATGCCACTATCCCTTGGACATTCCTATCCAACTTGGGCGGGGTCGGTGACACTCAGACTTACAGTACCACTGCTAGTGCAGCGCCCACCGTGGTCGCAATTGGGGGAGCAGGCTCGACGACTGCGAACAATCTTATCCTCGCTGTCCCCGAACCCTCCGTGCTTGCGCTGGGCACTCTCGCGTGTGTGGGGATTCTGTCCGGTCGCCGCCGGAAGCGCCAAGCGTAAGCCCCGTTTTACTCTCGAACTATCAAAGGCAAGCCTTCGGGCTTGCCTTTGTGCTTCCAGCGGGCAACAGCAAATGACCCATGCCTGAATTCCGATACAGCGCGCGAAATGCCCAGGGGCAGCTTGTGGATGGCACTGTGACCGCGAGCGATCGCTCGGCGGCGATTGCGATGGTCGAGCAGAAGCGATACGTGCCCATCCGTGTGCAGCCGGCCGAGGCTGGGGGAGCGCAGGCATCCCTCGCGGCACCGCTGCCGCAGCAGAAGAGTTCCGCGGAGGGGGCGAAGGATACGTCGTCTTCCAAAGCCGCGTTGGCGAAGACCGGCGATGCGGCGGCAAAGTCTCCGGCATCGAGGGCAGGCAGCGCCACGGCATCCGCCGCCGCTCCGGCGGGCAGGGGGATGAAGCTGAGCTATGCGCAGCAGTATCTTTTCAGCGAGCAGCTCGCGCATCTGCTGAATGCGGGCATGACGCTGGACGAGTCGCTGGGCGTGCTCGTGAAGCGACTCAAGCACCCGAAGCTCCAGGCCATTTCCAAATCGCTTCACCAATCGCTCGTGGACGGGCGGAGTCTCTCGCAGGCCATGCGCGACTTCCCGCGCATCTTTTCGCCGCTCTACGTGAACATGGTGTCGTCCGGCGAGGCATCCGGCTCGCTGCCGATCATCCTGCGCCGCCTCACCATCCACATCGGTGAGGTGAAGGCGCTGCGCGACAGTGTGCAGCAGGCGTTGCTTTACCCGGCGGTGCTCGTGGTGATCGGCGTCGCGCTGATCATGATTTTCATGAACACGATGGTGCCGCAGCTCATCTCGTTCTTCAAGGACGCGGGCACGACGCTGCCGGGGCCGACGCTCGTGATCATCAATCTGAACAACACCATCACGCGCTACTGGTGGCTGATCCTCGCGCTGATGGCCGGGGCGTTCGTGCTGTTCCGCGCGTTCGTCGCCTCGCCCTCGGGCCGCGTGACGTGGGGGCGGTTCAAATGGACGGTGCCGGTGCTCAGCCGCATCCCGCGCTACCGGCTGTATGCGCAGTTCGCCCGCACGCTCGCCACGCTCACGCAGAACGGGGTGACGCTCCTGCGCGCGCTCGAGCTGCTCGAGGACATCGCGGGCAATGAATTCATCCGCCTGCGCATGGAGCAGGTGCGCGCCTCGGTCGTGGATGGCGCGACGCTCTCGAACGCGCTCGCCCAGCAGAACATCTTCCCTGAGATGTTCGTGGACATGATGGGGGTGGGCGAGCAGACGGGAAAATTCCCCGACACGATGAACCTGATTGCCGACGTGTATGAGCGCGAGTTGGACAAGCAGGTGAAGATCGTCAGCACGCTGATCCCGCCGATCGTGATGGTGCTGATCGCCGCCGTCATCGGCACCGTGATCTACGGAATCTTGATCGCCGTCTTCAAACTCACCGGCGGCCTGCACCGGCGATAACG
>JBDSAR010000158.1:0-1561 GCA_039922035.1 Chthoniobacteraceae bacterium | reverse complement strand
AAATACATTTTCCGCATCGCGCGGCTGCTGCAGGATCGCGCGCGGGAATTCGCCGTGGCGGAGACGATGGATGGCGGCAAGCCGATCAAGGAATCGCGCGACTTCGATGTGCCGATGGCGGCGGCGCATTTCTTCTATCACGCGGGCTGGGCGGACAAACTCGACTGTCTCGCGCCGGGCCGCCGTGTCGCGCCGCTCGGCGTGGTCGGGCAGGTCATCCCGTGGAATTTCCCGCTGCTCATGCTCGCGTGGAAAATCGCGCCCGCGCTGGCGATGGGAAACACGATCGTGATCAAGCCTGCCGAGAGCACGAGCATCACGGCGCTGAAGTTCGCTGAAATTTTGCAGGAGGCCGGATTGCCGCCGGGCGTGGTGAATATCGTCGCAGGCGCGGGCGAGACCGGCGCGGCGGTGATGACGCATCCGATCGCGGCGAAGGTCGCATTCACCGGCTCGACGGATGTGGGCAAGATCATCATGCGCTCGCTCGCAGGGACGGACAAAAAGATGACGATGGAACTCGGCGGGAAGGCCGCGAACATCGTCTTTGACGACGCGCCGCTCGATCAGGCTGTCGAGGGGATCGTGAATGGCATCTTTTTCAACCAAGGGCACGTGTGCTGCGCAGGCTCGCGGCTGCTCGTGCAGGAAAGCGTGGCGGACACGGTGCTCGCGAAGCTGAAGCGCCGCATCGCGGTGCTGCGCGTGGGTGATCCGCTCGACAAGAACACGGACGTCGGCGCGATCAATTCGCGCGAACAGCTCGATCGGATCACCGAACTTGTGCAGAGCGGGGTGAACGAAGGCGCGGAGATTTTCCAGCACGCATGCAAGCTGCCCACGAAGGGTTTCTATTTTCGTCCGACCGTTTTCTCGAATGTCACGCAGAGCCATCGCATCGCGCGCGAGGAGATTTTCGGCCCGGTGCTCAGCGTGCTCACTTTCCGCACCGTCGAGGAGGCGGTGGAGAAGGCGAACAACACGGCGTTCGGGCTTTCCGCGGGCGTGTGGACTGACAAAGGCTCGCGCATTTTGAAGATGAGCACCGAGCTGAAGGCCGGCGTCGTGTGGGCGAACACGTTCAACAAATTCGATCCGACGTCGCCGTTTGGCGGATACAAGGAGAGCGGCTTTGGGCGCGAAGGCGGCCGGCAAGGACTGCTCGACTACGGCAAACTCATTTGATCACGACCATGGCTGCAAGACTCCCCATCACCAAGACGCCGAAGGTTTATGTCGGCGGCGCGTTCATCCGATCCGAGAGCGGGCGTGTCACCGCGCTGCATGACGCGATCGGAAGCTTTTTTGCGAACATCCCGCAATGCACGCGCAAGGATCTGCGCAACGCGGTGGAGGCCGCCGCAAAGGCCGGACCGGGTTGGGCGAAACGTTCGGGCTACAATCGCGGGCAAATCCTTTACCGCCTCGCGGAGATGATCGAGGCGCGCGCTGCGGAAATGGCGCAGGCGATCGCGCTCGGCGGCGCGAAGGATGCGGACGCGGCGAAGGAAGTGAGCGCGAGCATTGACCGGCTCATCCACTACGCGGGCTGGGCGGACAA
>JBDSAR010000157.1:0-1718 GCA_039922035.1 Chthoniobacteraceae bacterium | reverse complement strand
ACGCGGTCACGTCGTATGCCTCGCAAGGCAAGACCGTGGACTACGTTCTGTTTTCCGATTCGGCGGTGAAGGCCGCGGAACTGACCGCGATCCGGCGGCAAGATCCCGCGCGGGCGAAAACGGAAGGGGAGCGGAGTTTCATCGAGCAATACAGGCAGGCGGTGCGGGAAGCATCCGAGGGCCTCGCTGCCGAGTCTTTTGAGCGGCTGGAAAAGCAGGGTGCCATTGTCGAGTGCGCGCCTGGGGAGCAGCAGGAACGGCTGGCAAGTCATTACCTCGAACTGGCCCGGAAAGGCGAGGCGTCCGTCGTGGTGTCGCAAACGTGGTCGGAGATTCGGAAAGTGAACGAGAGTGTGCGCGATGCGCTCAAACGAGCGGGGTTAATCGGCGCGGAGGACCACGCGATCACGGTGCTCGAAGCCGTTGATCTCACCGATGTACAAAAACGCGACGCGCGTTTCTATGAGCCGGAAAGCGTGCTTATCTTCAACCGCGACACGAATGGCTTTCGGAAAGGTCAACGCGGGCGTCTGGTCGCGATGATTGGCGACGCGCTCGTGGTCGAGGCGGGCAACAAGATTCGTGAGATTCCATTTGCGCAGCTTGCGCGACTCACGGTCTGCCGGGAGCGGGAAACCGCGGTGGCGGTCGGCGACCGTCTGCAACTCAAAGCGAATGCGAAGACGAAGGATGGCCGTCCGCTGGCAAACGGTGAGCTGGTCACAGTCGCGCGAGTTGAGAGCGACGGTCGGATCGTGTTGCAAGACGGTCGCGCACTGGAAAGGAGCTACCGGCAGTTCGTGCGCGGCTACGCGGTCACGTCGTATGCCTCGCAAGGCAAGACCGTGGACTACGTTCTGTTTTCCGATTCGGCGGTGAAGGCCGCGACGAGTCGGCAGCAATGGTATGTGACGATTTCACGCGGACGCAAAGGCGTCCGCATTTTCACCGCCGACAAGGAGCAGTTGCGCGAAAACATTGCGCGCTCCGGCGACCGCGAACTGGCACTGGACCTGGCGGGGCCGCGTCAGTCAGCGCGTCAGCGTTTGCGTCGTGGTCTTACACTTGGTCTGACACGCGGGCGTCAGCTCGCTGCCGCGATCTGCCGCCGCATCGCCGCGCTTGCGTCACGCATGAGGGCAAATACCGCGGGGCGGCAAGAATCCGTTTCATGATTAAGAGCAGCCAATCGGAGAGCAAAGCCGCTGAACCTGCTGCCGCGAGCCGCAGCATCGCGTGCTGGAATGAAGATGCGCAAACGCAGGCGCTCCGCGTCGAATTGAAAGGCGGAGATTTCTTTGTCTTCCCCGTCTCGCATTTTCTCTGCGCTGAATTCACGCGCGGGGCCGAAGGCGACTTGCTCAGGCTGGCGTTCACCACGCACGAGGTGAAGATCCGCGGACGGCATCTGCGGGAGGTCGCGCTGGCGTTGCAGAGGCTCGCTGTCGAGTGGATCAGGGAAATCGTGCCGAAGTATGCCGCGCTCGCCGGGCCGGATGCCGCAATCATCATGGCGATTGAAGTCGCCGCGCTCGCAGATGCCGCGTCTTCTGGCGGTGAACAGGGCAGGGATTAGTCCGGCTCGATTGCATCGCTTTCATCAGCGCGGGAAAGTGGCGAGGATTTGTGCGCGAACCCAGGCAAGCTCGTCCGGGTCGATGTTGAATTCGCTCGCGCACGATTCCTCGGGCCGGTGCTCACGATACCACTGCCCGACA
>JBDSAR010000156.1:0-6542 GCA_039922035.1 Chthoniobacteraceae bacterium | reverse complement strand
ACTGCCTCCATCGCCTGGAGCATCTTCGCGTGGAGCGCCTCGATTTTCGCGAGCTTCTCCTGCGCCTGCTTCGTGGCCTCGACCAACGTCGCGCGCTTCTCGGTCTCTTCCTTGAGTTTGATTTGCTCGATCATTCCCTGAAGCGTCTTCAGCCCCACGAGCGAGCGCGTCTCCAGCGGAACGGCGTCCGTCGGCTTGTTTTGGTCGAGGCGCTCGGCGGCGATCACCATGTCGTTGCGAATCTTCAGTTCCGCGGCGCGCGCGCTGATTTTGTTCAGCGTGTCGGCGAGCGCGGCGTCGTTTTGCACGACCTGCGCGGCCTCCTCCTTGCACGCGGCGAGGAAGACGTTCATGTCCTCGCCCACCTTGTCCTGCTGCTCCACGAGCGGCTTAGCGACCTTTGCATTGCTCTTGGCAAAAGTGTTCGTCTGTTCGAGTGCGACACCCTGATCGCGGATGAGTGCCTCGATCATCGCGGTGATGCCCGCAACGCGGCGATCAATCTTCGCCTCACCCGCGGCGTTCATTGCATTGGTGAGCTGGCTCAGGACCTTTGTTTCAAGCGCGAGCGCGTCGCCTGCGACGGCGTCCTTGCGTGCAGCCTCGGCGGCGGGCACCGACTTGAGCTTGTCAGTCGCGAGCAGCATCTCTTTTGCATACAGCTTCTGCGCCGCGGCAGTGAGTGCGCCGAGCGGCTTGAGCGGGCTCGCGAGCAGCTCGCGCATTCCCTTGCGGATCTCATCCTGCTGCGTGGCGGCCCCGTTCCACTTCGCCTCGGTCGTGTCCTTCATCGCGATGCGGAAGCTTTCAGTGTCCGCGATGTTCTTCTTCTGCAATTCCAGCAGGCGTTGAAGATTCGCCATCGCGGCCTGCTCCAGTTTGTTGCGTTGCTGTGCGATGTCGCCCTGCGAGGGCATCGTGAAGAGAATCGTCGAGGAGACTGTCTCGTTCGCGCGGTCGGGCCGGTTGTCGCGCGCGACGATGCGGTAGGCGACGTCGCGTCCGCGAACGGGCGGGGTTTCGTTCCTCCAGAACTGGTGGAGTGTCGCGACACTCGCAGGCTTCCACGTTTTCACCACGGTGCCGCGCTTGTCCGTCGCATCGTCGGGCTGCACTTCCTCGATCACGACCTCGGCGACACCGTAGTCGTCCGACACGCGGAATTCGATCTGCGGCCGCTCGCCGGGCGGCAGGCTCGCGCGTCCGCCGGGTGCGAGAATCTCGATGCCCGGCGCCTTGTCCGGCTCCAGCGTGAATGCGATGTCCTCGCTGACCTTGCCGCCGAAATCATCCTCGGCCTTGAGTCGCAGCGACGTGCCCGACGCGAGCGTGACTTTCCCGATCCAAACATTCGGCTTGCTGCCCTTCGTGAAGCGCACCGGCTCGCCGCCGCCGCCTTCGAGCGTGATGGACTCCAGCGGCGCGCTCGACGTGGCGGCGATGCGAAGCTCCGAGCCGACGGGCACCACGATTCGAGCATCGCGCGGACTCACTGCACGGTTCGGACGCTTCGTGTAGACAGGCGGAGCGGCGACGATGGCGATGCCTGTGAATGACGGCGGCGGGCGCGTCGCGACCGTGAACCACGCGGAGTTCGGCGCGTCACCTGCACGGAAGCGGTAGCGGAATCCCGTCGTCACCTTCGAGAGCTGATGCGAAAAGATCCGCTCGCTGCTGCGATCGATTTTCCCGAGTGAGAAAGTGCTCTTCGGCGCATCGGACGGCTCGACCTCGACGCGCACCTCGTGGCCCTCGAAGCCGCTGACAAGGCAGCTTAGTTCGACCGGGCCGCCCTGCATCACCGTCGTGTTGCCGGGCGTGACCTTCACGATCTTCGTGAGGCTCGCGGGCTCTATGTTGGAAAACGGATTGATCGTGCGAGCGAGCGCGACGCCCCACGCCTGCCCGAAAAACAGCACCGGCATGAGCAGCACGAGCGCGGCGACGCCGAGCGTGATGCGGCTGCGCTTGTGCGCGGTCGCGTCACGCATCTGCTGGAAGTCGAGGCCCTGCCACTGCGGCGCACCGGCACGGACGTAGGCCTCCGTGAACGGATCACCGGCGGGGTTCCGCGCGAGCTGGAGGTAGTTGATGAGATGGTTGTCGAGCTGCGGAAATGTCTTCTCGATCGTCGCCGCGACGCCCTCCGGCGTGTAGCGCCTGCGCAGTGCGATGCGCACCATCCAAAGCGTGCCTGCGACGAACGCGAGCAGCACGCTCCACGTCACGATGCGGTTCGATTTGTCGAGCTGCAGCCAGAGATCCAAGAGGCCGAGCAAGCACACCCAGCCCATGATCACCGAGAGCCCCCATGTGAAATTCAACTCCGCGCGCCAGCGGACAAGCCTGCTTCCGATTCGTTGGAGCTGATCGAGGAAGTTGGATGGCATGGTGTGCGGTGATTTGAGTTGGCGATCAGAATTTTAACGAAGGATCAGCGACTTTGGTCACGACGACGTTGTCCACGTAGCCGGGCTTCATAAACCAAATATACAAGGTGACGTAGCGGATCTGTTTGAGCTGCTCGATGCCCGCCGGGGACGGCTTCACGCCGGGCAGTTCGAGTTTTTCCTGCTTCCAATCTGCGGCAGTTCCGACCGCAGCCTTGCTCTGGTAAATCAGCCGCAGCTCGCCGAGTTCGGGATTTTCGTGAGGCCGCACGCCGGGCGCAAAACGATAGCCGGCAAAATATACACGGTAGCCGCCGCCTTTCACGTCCAGCGTGCAAGTGTAGCGGAAGCCCGGCTCGAACGGGAACGCTCGGCATTCGATCTTCACGCCCTGGGTGCCAGGCGAATCCATCTTCACGACATTCTTCCGCGCACCTTCCGTGATGATGGAGACGTGGTTCTTGTTGCCGAGGTAGTTCGAGTTGCCGGTCCACGCATAGTCGCTGACCCAGCCTTTCAGCGGCTCCGCATTGTCGAAGTTCCCGTTTTCAATCAGCGACTGCGCGCGGCTGAAGGTTGTCGCCGCGAGCAGCACTGCGGAGAGGAGAATGAGTCTGGCGTGCAGGCGCATGAGAGTATGGGAACTATGACCACGCGCCGTGCCGGGTCACGGCATATTTCGGAATTTCCGCAGGCCCCAAGACGTGGCGAGCATGGTCATCAGCGCGAGCACCGCGGGCCATTCGCGCCAGAGTGTGCGGAACTCGGCGAGCTTCTCCTCGGTCGCGCGCACCTTCAGCGCGGCGAGGCCGGCGTTCATCGCGTCCAGGCTTTCGAAATACTGGCCGCCGCTCGCCTTCGAGATCGCCTGCAAAATCTCGTTCTTCGCGGGGCGCGGAGTCGTCTCGGGCGAGTAGGGCTTCACGAAAAATGCGAGTGGCTCGCTCGTCACGGCGTTGCCTTTCACCTTCGCGACGGCGGTGACCTTGTGCTGTCCGGCGGTCTCCGCGTTGAAGGTGAAGCCGTAGCCGGAAAACGTCTTGCCCGTCGGCGTGGTGACCTGCTGCGGCGCCATGCGATACGGAATCTCGCGCCCGTCCGGCAGCGTGATCTTCGCGTCCACTGAGTCCGGCTTCACCGATCCGTCACCGCCGAGACGTGCGTGCAGCTCGATGGGGTCGCCGAAATACACCTGATCGCGATCGGCAAAAAGCTCGAGCCGCACCTTGTCGCCCGCCTCCTCGCGCGGCAGCAGCCACGAGATGAGCTGCGTCCAAAACCGCTCGTAGGGTTTCACTTTCCCCGACTCCGGCCCGAGCTGCCAGCGCCATAGCGAGTCGGTGAGAATGGCCGTCACCTTTCCCTGTCCGAAGCGCTGCGTGACGACGAGCGGCTGCGGGCCCTGCGGCGTCTCGGCGGTGACGAGCGATTGCGCGCCGGGCGAAAGCTGCACGCCGGAAAAAACTGAGAGCACCGGCGGGATGATCTGCCACAGCGCCGCGTCGCCCGCGAATGCCGGATGCCCGCGCGCGGAATCGGTGAGTTTCACGGGGAACGGCTTCTCGGTCTCCACCGTCTTGAGGTCGCCGCCGCGCACCGGCAGCGTCTTGCCGAGGCTCGTGCCGGTGAGCCCGCCCGCGGTCCACGCCTTCGCGCCGCCGAGCAGGATGAGGCTGCCGCCGTCCTCGACAAATTTCACGAGGTTCTTCGCGCGCTGTTCGCCGAGTTCCTTCGCGTCGAGATTGCCGAGCATCACGATTTTGAAATACGCGAGCTGCTGCGCCGACATGTCGGGCGTCACGTTGCCGACGGGCGTGCCGCCGACCGGCTTGCCATCCGGGCCTGTGAAAAAAATCACCGGTGAAATCTGCTGCTCGCCGAGCAACATGCGGCGGAGAAATTTGTATTCCCAGCGCGGGATGCCCTCGACGTAGAGCAGCCGGTTGCGCGCATCGATCGCCTCGACGCTGAGCTGATACTCGTTGTCGCTTTTGTTCTTCTCGCCCGGCAGCGGCGGCACGAACACGCGGTAGGCGTAGGTGCCGACCTTCGCGTGCTCGAACTCGAACGTGATCTCGCGCTCGCCGCCCTCGTCGGGAATCTGCGTCGGCTTCTCTGCGACGAGCTGGCCGTTTTGAAAAATCTGCACCGTCACCGGCGCGCCGCGCGTGCCCTGGCCGGACACCTTCACCTTGAACTCCGACTTCCACCCGACCGTCACGCGCCGTGATGCCGTCACCGCGTCAATGCGCAAGTCGGGCTCCTGCTGCCAGCCGCCCGGCGGCTCGAGCCGCAGCGTGTGAATCGGGAATGGCCGCTCGCCACCAGCCCAGTCGTCGAGCGCCTCGCGCGTGTCCGCGCCGTCGCTGAGCAGCAGCATCCCCGCGACATTCAGGCCGGCGTTGCGATCGGCGATTTGCTTCAACGCATCGCGGATTCCGGTGGCCGCGCCGTCGGGCTTGATGTCCGCGACTTTCGAGACCGACACACTTTCCCCGAGCTGCGCTGCGAACGGATACACCTCGATCTGGCACTCCGCGCCGAGCGAGGAAAGCCACGGCTGCTTCAGCGCCTCCAGCGCGGTGGCCCATCGCGTCGGCACGTCGGGCGACGGGCTCAGCGTCATGCTGCGCGAAGTGTCGAGCGCGATGATGAAGCGCGGCTTGAGCAACTGCGTGACGGAATTCTTGTAGCCCGGCAGCAGCAGGCACCAGCCGACGCCGAGCAGGCTCAGCGTGTAGAGCACGAAAATCGCGATGTTGCCGAGATTCCGCGGCAGGAAGCGCCACACTGCGAGCCCGCCGAGCACGAATGCCGACAGCAGCGCGATGAGGATCGCCGAGACCGGGAATGTGTGCTCATAAACGATCATGGCTCGGAAAGCGCGGACTCCGGCGCGGGCTTCGTGATGTGGCCGGCGGCGTCCACGCTCATTTCGTCCTTGCGCTTGCGCCCGCTGCGCGTGAGCGCGTTTGCGTAGATGAACTCGATCGCGATCAGCACGAACGCGATCCACAGCAGGTGCTCGCCATACGTGCGGCCCACGCGGTGCTGCTCGATCATGCGCTTGAGATTTGCGATGTCCGTCGCGACG
Organism: Chthoniobacteraceae bacterium; assembly: GCA_039922035.1. GTDB lineage: Bacteria > Verrucomicrobiota > Verrucomicrobiia > Chthoniobacterales > Chthoniobacteraceae > SXWH01. The sequence continues at coordinate 1,058 of JBDSAR010000156.1, read as the reverse complement.
TGCGCGTCATCCACGCCGAGCCGCTTTGCGATGTCGGCCTCGGGGATCGGCGTGAGGTCCGACTCGCTGCGCGGAATGTTCACGGCGAGCGCAGGCAGCGGCGCGGGTTGCTCCGGCGTGGTCATCCGGTAAATGCCGGGCGCGAATAAATTTTCCGCGATCATCACCGTGCGTGCCTGCACGACGGAACTGCGGATGGACACGGGCTGCCCGTCCGGTGCGAGCAGCGTGGGCGCGCCTTTCAGCTCGGGAAAACGCTCGCTCAGTGACAGCGAATCCGTGGCCCACACGAATGGTGCCTTCGATCCCGTGCTGCCGCCGTAGTCCGCGCATTGCAGGACGAGCGGGAGGTAAAACGGCGAGAGCGGGAAGTCGCTCCACGTGCGATCCGCCGCGACGGCAAACATCAGCACGTGCCCGTCGCCGAACGGACGATCCAGCAGGAACGGCTGGTCTGCGCCCATCGAGACGATGCGCTCGCTCGTCTCATGCACATCCTTCCACGCGAGCCGCCGGCGAATCGCCAGTGCGGGCACGCCAAGCCCCTCGCGCAGCGGGCGCACAAGCGGATGCTGCGGCTTGTCCCAAGTGAGCGTGCGATTTTGCTTCGTGGGCGGGAGATCCTCCACGGCGCTCGGGATGCCCGGCAGGCACGTCCACGCCTTGTATGCGTCGGGCGTTGCTTTCATGCCGGGGAAAACGATGAGCAGTCCGCCGGCCTTCACGTAGTCCTCGACCGCGGTGATCGCCTGACCCGAGAGCGGGATCGCGTTGCAAAGAATCACGCATGCGAAACCGGAGAGCGGCTTGTCGGTAACTTGCTCGGGCGTGGCTGTCGCGATCGCACCCGCGCGCCCGAAGCCCGCACGCAGCGCGGCGCGCATGAAGAGCGTGTCGTCTGCGGAGCCGACGACGAGCGCGGGCATTTCATCCAGCACGCGGATGATGAAATGAAAGCTGTCGTCAATCGGCAGGTTGTCCTCCGGCGCCTGGATGCGCGCGACGTGCGGACCGGCGGCCAGCGGCGGCAGCATGAAAGTCGGCGCGGCGGATTCCGG
>JBDSAR010000155.1:0-2667 GCA_039922035.1 Chthoniobacteraceae bacterium | reverse complement strand
GCCGCGGGTTCCGTGCATCTGGCCGGGAAGTAGAGCATCCTGCTCTGGCAGCCCGCGACGACGAGGCAGAGACCCGCGTACACGAGCGCGCAAATGCGGACGAGACGAAACAGGGTGCTTTTCACTCGCGCCGATCCACGGATGATTCCGCGCATTTCACAAGGCGGAATATTTCAACCGCGACCGAATGCCGCAATTACCTCTCGTAAGTTCGCCCGGAAAGTGGGAGATCTTATTCACACATGGCAAAACCCAACTACCAGTTTGAAAAGCGTCGGCGTGAAATGGACAAGAAGGCGAAGAAGGCCGAGAAGCTCAAGCGCAAGGATGCGCCGGCGACTCCTGGCGAGCCCGAAGCCACGACCGACGCTGCTCCCGAGGCCGTCTAGGACTGCATCGGTCCGGGATTTTTAGGAGGCAGAGCCGAAGGTCGGCGCGGCTTCCCAGTCACTTTCCCGCCAGCCGGGAACTTCGCACCTCGGGACGGTAGGTGATCCGCACCAGCAGGTCGCCGCGTCCGCCGCGAGGCTTCGGCAGACCCTCGCCGGAAATGCGCAGCACTGCGCCCCGGCCGACTCCGCGTGGGATCTGCACGCGCAACATCATGCCGGTGATGGATTGAATCATCTCCGTGCCGCCGTGCGTCGCGCGTTGCGTGCTGATCCGCAGATCGCAGCGCAGATCGGAGCCGCTCGGCTTGAACCGAAAACCGGGTGACGCTTTCACGCGCACCGTCACCGTGCCGCCCTCAAATGGTTCCGCACGCGGAATGCGAAAGCGCGCACCGGGGGCCGTGTCCGGCGGGATTTCGAGCTGGAAAATTTCGGTGCCGTTTGGATTTGCAGGATCTGTCACACGGACTTCGATCATCGCGCCGCGGATGAAATCCTCCAGCCGCAGCCGTGCATCGTGCGAAATGTTGCGCTCGATCTTCCGTGTCTCACGTTCACGCGTTTTCGCGGGTGCTGCCTGCTCATCGAGTTCGCGATCATAGGCTCGGCGGCGGGCGGGATCGAGCAGGGTTTCATGCGCGGCGTTCAGAATCTGCATTTGCACCACGGCTTCGGGCGAACCGGAATGGAGGTCGGGATGGTGCCTCTTTGTCAGCGCACGGTAGGCCGCGCGGATCTGCCCTGTCGTGCAGCGGCGATCGAGTCCGAGAGTGGCGTAATAGTCGTGGTCGGCGTTTTCCAATCTCCCGATCCTATCGCGAGACTCCGGCACCGCCAGCTTCAACGCTGGATCAGTCCCGCAGGACGAAGCGCGGAGTGTCCGGAGTAGAATGGGCTTGAGATCAGGTCGGAAAACAGGAAATGGAGATTGACAATCATGGCGCGCGGCTGGCACGATTTCATAAGGCAAAAGCCGGGCGGGATGAACCAATTCATTCATTGCATTTTCGGTCGGCGGCACACGGTGCGTGCTGCAGTGGGACGATTTTGCAAAATATGCGGTTTGAACCCGCGCCCCCATTTTTCACCTCGGCCGCGGATTTCCGCACGTCGGGGTAACGCCAATGTCCCGGGCGTTCTCTCGGGACGACTCACAAAAACAAAAGGAGACTAGTTATGCCTGGAACCTGGATAAAGTTGAACAATGCGCCCGGCTTTGCTGCGAGCACGATGCTGTTGCTCACGGACGGCTCGGTGATGTGTCAGGAGAGCGGCGGTGTCCGCTGGTCGAAACTCACGCCCGACTCGACCGGCAGCTACGTGAACGGCACATGGACGCCTCTCGCGCCGATGATCAATACGCGCCTGTACTATGCTTCCGCAGTGCTTCGAGACGGACGCGTCATCGTCTGCGGCGGCGAATACAGCGACGCAGGATCGGAGACGAAGAAGTGCGAAATCTACGACCCCGTGGCGGATTCATGGAGTGCCGTCTCGCCGCCCACCGGTTGGACAAATGTGGGCGATGCCTCCGCATGTCTGCTGCCCGATGGACGGCTGATCATGGGATACTATCAGGGTACGAAGACCGCGATTTTCGATCCGATCGCCGGCTCATGGTCGGCGGGGCCGGACAAGGGTGCCTCCGCATCCGAAGAGACATGGACGCTGCTCCCCGATGGCACGGTGCTGACGGTGCAGTGCAGCAACACGCCCTTCGCGGAAAAGTATCTGCCTTCCACGAACAAGTGGGTGAAGGCAGGCAAACTCGTGGCAAACATAGTCGAGACTGCATCGCTGGAAATCGGTCCTGCGGTCGCGCTCCCGGATGGCCGCGCCTTTTGTGTCGGGGCCACGAATAAAACTGCGATTTACACGCCGCCCTCGACTCCGAGCCAGCAGGGCACGTGGGCCGCGGGGCCGGACTTTCCGAATATCAACGGACAGACGCTCGGTGCGAAAGATGCGCCCGGCTGCCTGCTGCCGAATGGCCGCGTGCTGATCGTCGGCGGTCCGGTGGACGGGCAGAGCAACAGCTATCTCGGACCGACATACTTCTTCGAGTTCGACGGAACGAAGCTCGTGCGTGTGAACGACCCGCCAAATGCGACCGGCGTGCCGTACGCAGGCCGGATGCTGATGGTGCCATCCGCGCGGGTGCTCTTCGCCGCGGGGACAAACGAGATCTACAATTACATCCCCGACAAGACGACCTATCCTGCCGCGTGGCGTCCGGTGATCACCAGTGCGCCGAGCTTCATGCTGTCCGGCGGGA